>JAITJZ010000080.1 GCA_031278655.1 Bifidobacteriaceae bacterium | reverse complement strand
AGGGTCGCGTTGCTGGGCGCTGAGTTGGCCGATTACGACTTGGCGGCCGTCGACTCCGTGCCGATGCCGGAGATGGGCGGCTGCATGGGGGGCGCGAATGAGGCGCATCCGTATCCTTGGATCGCGGTCGTCGAGGATTCGCCCACGACCTTGTACGAGGATCTGCTGGACCAGATGCGCGCCGAGGCGGGCGACCCGTATGGCGAGCGGTTCGCGCGGAGCGCGGACTTGGACGCTTTGAACGCGGAGTGGCGGGCCTGCTTCGAACGCGACTTCTCGCTGGCGGGGCCGACCGTCCCGGCGGACGGGTCCGTGGCCGTGGGCGATCCGAGCGACCGTTTGGCGAGCGAGTCTGACGGCCCGACCGGCGCGTGGGATCTGGCGATCTACACCGACGCGGACGGCGCCTATTCGGACGCGGCGGTGGGAGAGGCGCCGCCGGAGTACTCGTCTTTGACGGGCTCCCCCCGGGAGGTGGCGATCGCTGTGGCCGATTTCAAGTGCCGCGTGGAGACGGACTACGTGGACCGGTTCTTGGGGATCGAGCGGGAGGCGCAGGAGGAGTTCGTCGCCGCCCACAAGGCCGAGCTGGACAAGATGGCCGCCGCTTTGGAGGCGTACGTCAACTCGTAGGGGACGCCCAGGCCGGGCACGCCGCGAGGAGGGCGCGCCGCCGCCCGCGCCCGGACCGGTCCCGCTAATCTGGGCTGGTGCTGGAGCTCGTGGATGATCCTGGCGACCCCCGCCTGGGGTTGTATTTCAACCTCAAAGACGTGGCCTTGAGGCGCCGGCTGGAGCCGGAGCTGGGCTTGTTCATGGCCGAGTCGGCAGAGGTGATCGGCCGGGCGCTGGACGCGGGCCTGACGCCCCACTCGTTGCTGATGGCGCCGAAGTGGGTCGAGCGCATGGGCGGCATGCTGGCGCGCCTGGACCCGGCCACGCCCGTCTACATCGGCCCGGCCGACCTGCTCAGGCAGGTCACCGGCTTCCACGTCCATCGCGGCGCCATCGCCGCCATGCGCCGCCCGGCCCTGGCGGATTGGCGGGCGCTGGCGGCGCCGGCCAGGCGGCTCTGCCTGGTCGAGGATGTGGTCGACCACACCAACCTGGGCGCGGTCTTCCGTTCGGCCGCCGCGCTCGGCGTCGACGCCGTCCTGGTCACGCCGCGTTCGGCCGACCCGCTTTACCGCCGCGCGGTGCGGGTCTCGATGGGCACGGTCTTCCAGGTCGGCTGGTCCCGGATCGAGCCTTGGCCCGATGCCGTCGGGCAGCTCCGGCGCGGCGGTTGGCATTTGGCCGCGCTCGCCCCGGCGGCTGACGCGATCCCGTTGGACCGCTTCGCGGCCCGCCCGCCCGCCAAATTGGCCTGGTTGGTGGGCGCCGAGGGCCCGGGCCTGACGCCGCGGGCGTTGGAGCTGGCCGATTCGGTGGTGGCCATCCCGATGGCCGGCGGGGTCGACTCGCTGAACGTCGCCGCCGCGGCGGCGGTCGCCTTTTGGGCAACCCGCCCGCCGGGGCGTCAGGCCGGGCGGTCCCAGGCGAACTGAGCCGCCCCGGAAACTGCGCCCCCGCGAACTGAGCCGCCCCGGGAACTGCGCCCCGGGAACTGCGCCCCCGCGAACTGCGGCCCTCTCAGGCTGAGCGGGCCAGCGCCAGCCGGGCGGCGACATCGTCCCAGTTGACGACGTTCCAGAAGGCTGCCACGTAATCTGCCTTGACGTTGAGATAGTCCAGGTAGAAGGCGTGCTCCCACATGTCCAGCACCAGCAGCGGCGTCAAGCCGGCGGCCAGGTTCGACTGGTGGTCGTAGAGCTGGGCCACCAACAGCTGGCCGCCCAGCGGCTCCCAGGCGAGCATCGCCCAGCCGGCGCCCTGGATGGACGTGGCCGCGGCCGTGAACTGCGCCTTGAAGGCCGCGAAGGAGCCGAAGGCGGCCCCGATGGCCTCGGCCAACTCGCCGTCCGGGACCAAAGGCGAGTCGGGCGTCAGGTTGCGCCAGAAGACCGAGTGGTTGACATGTCCCGCCAAGTTGAAGGAGAGGTCCTTCTCCAGTTTCGCCAGGGCCGCGAAGTCGCCCGCCTCGCGGGCGCCCGCCAATTGGTCCAGGGCCGTGTTGAGGCCGGCCACATAGGCGGCGTGGTGCTTGTCGTGGTGCAGTTCCATGATCCGCCCGGAGATGTGGGGCTCCAGGGCCGAGTAGTCGTAGGGCAGGTCGGGCAGGGTGTAGACAGCCATTGGTCCTCTTTCGTCCGTATTTGTTCGATGTCGTGTTTGTGCGGGGCAATCATCATTAGATCATCACTTCGCGTGCGACCGGTAACATTTAGCCCATGACCGTCAGCGCGCCTGCCTCCGCCGAAGCCTCTCCGATCCCGGCCCAACCCATCAGCATCCTGCTCTACAGCGACAACGCGGCCGTGCGCGGCGAAGTCAGGGCCTTCCTCGGCGACAGCCTTGGCGAAGACGCCCGCCCGATCGAATGGACGGAGGTCGCCACCCATGAGATGGTCGTCATCCTCGCCCAGGAGGGCGTCTACGACCTGATCGTGATGGACAACGAGGCCTCGCGGCTGGGCGGGGTCGGGCTGACCCGGCAATTGCGCGAGGAACTTGATTGGACCCCGACCATCCTGCTGCTCCTCGCCCGCCAGCAGGACGCCTGGTTGGGGGCTTGGTCCGGGGCGGACGCCGCCCTGCTCCAGCCGGTCGACCCGCTGGAGCTGGGGAGCGTCGTGGCCGGCCTGGTGGGCGTGGCCAGGGCCTGACTGTGACCGCTGACGCCCCGGCGGCCACCTGGTCCGGGCTGATCGCCGCGCTGCTCCAGGGGCGCCACCTGACGGCCGGCGAAGCCGGCTGGGCCATGGACGAGGTCATGTCCGGCAACGCCTCGCCGGTGCAGTTGGCCGGGCTGTTGGTGGCCCTGCGGGCCAAGGGCGAGACCGTCGACGAGTTGACCGGCCTGGCCGGTTCGATGCTTGACCACGCCCGGCCCATCGCCCTGCCCAGGGACGCCGTCGACATAGTCGGCACCGGCGGCGACCGGGCCTTCAGCGTCAACGTCTCGACCATGGCCGCCTTGGTGATCGCGGGCGCGGGCGTCAAGGTGGTCAAGCACGGCAACCGGGCGGCGTCCTCTAAGTCCGGCTCGGCCGATGTCTTGGAGGCCCTGGGCGTCAACCTGGCCTTGGCCCCGGAACGCATTCAGCAGGTCTTCGACCAGGTGGGCGTCGCCTTCTTGTTCGCCCAGGCCTTCCACCCGTCGATGCGCCACGCCGCCCAGGCGCGCCGCGAGCTGGGCGTGGCGACGGTCTTCAACTTCCTGGGGCCGCTGACCAACCCGGCCCGCCCCAGGGCCTCGGCCATCGGTTGCACCGACGAGGCCATGGCCCCGCTGATGGCCGGGGTGTTGGCGGCGCGCGGCGGCGCGGCCTTGGTTTTTCGCGGCCAGGCCGACGGCTTGGACGAGATGGCCGCCACCGGGCCGATCCAGGTCTGGGAGGCGCGCGGCGGCGCCGTCACGCCCGCAGTCCTGGACCCGGCCGCAGATTTGGGTTTGGCGCCGATCGGTTTGGAGGATTTGCGGGGGTCCGATGCCGTTCACAACGCCGCCGTCGCCCGTCGCGTCTTGGACGGGGAGGCCGGGCCGATCCGCGACACCGTGCTGCTGAACGCGGCGGCCGGGCTGGTGGCGGCGGGGGAGCGGGCTGGGCTGGAGGCGGGCGCGCCGCTGGCGGAGCGCCTGCGCGCGGGCATGGATTTGGCGGCGGCGGCGGTCGACTCCGGCGCGGCCGCCCGCGTCCTCGACCGCTGGATCGCCCTCACCCGCGCCGAAGCCTGAGCCCGGCGCCGGCCGCGGGCGGTCAGTCGCCCAGGCCGAGGTCGTAGGCCTCGTCGAGGTCCTGCGCCGAATAGGTCTGGAAGGCGATGAATGTCTTGGTCGAAACCACCCCGGGGGTTTTGGACACCCGCTCGGCGATCACCCCGGCCAGGTCCTCGTGGCGGCGCACCTTGGCGATGGCGATGAGATCGACCTCGCCGGTGACGGAGTAAACGGCGCTGATGCCGGGAATGTCCGCGATGGCCTGGGCCGCCTCGGGGATCAGGTTGGCGGCGGTCGTTATGAGGACCACGGCGGTGATCATTGCCCGTCCTCCGCCTGGCCGGCGCCCTCAGCGCCCTCGGCGCCTTCCGAGCCCTCGGCCGGCGCCTCGGAGGCGGGGGCCGTCACCGGCCAGGTGAAGTCCTGGAACAGCTCCGCCAACCCGGCGTGGAACAACTCACGCTCGCCCAGCGGCTCCTTCAACTTGACCGTGCCCCACTTGAAGGCGCGGGCGGGGTTGTCCGGGCAGGGGTTGCCGGATTCGGTGCCGGCGCCCGCCACCTTGCCGACGTAGGCGCCAATGGTCACCTTGGAGTCTGTCTCGTCGACGGTGAAGCCGGTGTGCGCGTAGCACTGCGTGTCGCCGTCAACATAGGTGATGACAATCTCGTCGGCGTCCGCGCTCGGCGCGACGGCCACCGCCCACGGCGCCGAGAGCCAGAAGTCCTCCGGCTCGGTGGTGGTCTCCAGCTCGCGGTCCAGGCCGTTGTCAGGCGTGTCCGGCTGGACCATCAGGACGGCGGCGCCGTCGTCTGGGCGCGGATCGGTGATCTTGGCTTCGTCGCTCCCGCCGCAGCCGCCCGCGCCGAGGGCGAGAAGACTGGCGAGACCCAAGCAGAGGCCGTGGACGGCGGGGCTTTTGCGCATGGGGACCACTGTAGCGAAAACCCGCGCCGAACCCGTGATCGGGCGGCCCGGCCCTACGGCGCGGCCCGCCGTTTGTCCGGGCCTGGTTCGTAGAGCCGGTCGATCTGCTTGGCGAAATCCGCCAGCACGCGGCCGCGTTTGATCTTCAGCGACGGGGTCAGGTAACCGTTCAACTCGGTGAAGTCGTCGTCCAAAATGACGAACTTCCTGATCGACTCGGCGCGGGAGACAACCTGATTGGTGCGCGCCACCGCCCGCTCCAGCGACGCCCAAACGTCCGGGTCCTTGCGGGCTTGGGCAGGCGACATCGGCGGCTTGCCGTGGTTGGCCAACCAACCGGGCAGCATCTCCTCGTCCAAGGTGACCAGGGCGGCCACAAACGGGCGGGCGTCGCCGACCACAACCACCTGCGAGACCAACGGGTGGCCGCGCAGCCGGTCCTCCAGGATGGCGGGGGCGACGTTCTTGCCGCCGGCGGTGACGATCAGCTCCTTCTTGCGGCCGGTGATGAACAGGTAGCCGTCGTCGTCCAGGTAACCCATGTCGCCGGTGTGGAACCAGCCGCCGCGCAGCGCCTCGGCGGTGGCGGCCGGGTTGTCGTGGTACTGGTCGAAGACGTTGACGCCTTTGAGGAGGATTTCGCCGTCGTCCGCGATCCGGGCCGCGCAGCCGGGGAAGGGCAGCCCGACCGAGCCGATCTTCTGGCGGTTGAGCCGGTTGACGGCGATCGGGGCGGTGGTCTCGGTCAGGCCGTAGCCCTCCAGCACCATCAGGCCGATCCCGCGGTAGAAATGCCCCAGCCGCTCGCCCAGCGGCGCGCCGCCGGAGACGGCGTACTTGGTGCGCCCGCCCATGGCCTCGCGCAGCGAGCCGTAGACCAGTTTGTCGGCGACCTTGTGCTGCTGTTTCAGCCACCACGACGGGCCGCGTTTGGTGTCGAGCGCCCGCGAGTAGACGATCGCCACCTTGGCGGACCAGCGGAAGATCTTCAATTTCAGGCCGGAGCCGGCCTTCTGCTCGGCGGCGTTGTAGACCTTCTCCAGCACGCGGGGCACCGCCAGCAGGAACGTCGGCTTGAAGGTGCCGAGCGCCGGGACCAGGTTCTTGACGTCCGGGCAGTGCCCGATCACCGTTTTGGTGCTGATCGCGACCACCTGGATGAAGCGTGCGAAGACGTGGGCCAGCGGCAGGAACAGGAGCGTGCGGCAGCCGGGCGCGGCGATCACCGGGTGGACTGATGTCTCAGAGGTGTCGAACTGGGTGTTGTCTGTCAGGCGGACGAAGTGCCCGTGGGTCAACTCGGTGCCCTTGGGCCGTCCGGTGGTGCCGGAGGTGTAGATGATCGTGGCCAGGTCGGCGCCGTTGAGGGCGGCCCGGCGGCGGTCGATCTCTGAGTCCGCGACGCCCGCCCCGACCTCTTTGAGGGCGGCGATGGCGCCCTGGCCGAGCTGCCAGATCTGCTTCAGGCTGGGCGCTTGGGGCCGCACGGCCTCCAGGATCAGGCTGTGGGCGGCGGTCTCCGCGAAGGCGGCGCTGATCTCCGCGTCGGAGCAGATCCATTGCGCCTGCTCGACGGAGCTGGTCTCGTAGATCGGCACTGAGACCGCCCCGGCTGACCAGATGGCGTAGTCGAGCAGCGCCCACTCGTAAGAGGTCCGCGACATGATGGCGATTTTGTCCCCGGGCTGGACGCCGAGGGCCGCCAGGCCTTTGGCGACCTCGACCACTTCGCTCTCGAACTGGCGGGCGGTGACCGGCGACCAAGAGCCGTCCTCTTGCTGGATTTCGATCAGGACGTCGTTGGGGTCTTGCTTCAGGCGACGCAGGAGCAGGGAGATGATGCTGAGGCCGGGGTCGACTTCGACGCTCGCCGGCATGGCGATGGTATCCACCCGGCTGAGTCTACAGGCCAACCTACGGTTCCGTAGGTGACGCCCCGGCGCGGCCCTGACAGAATTGTGGCCATGGCCACCTTCCGGGACGCGGGGCTTGTCCTGCGCACGCACAAGCTGGCCGAGGCCGACCGCATCATCACATTGCTGACCCGCGACCACGGCAAGGTCCGGGCCGTGGCCAAGGGAGTGCGCCGCCCGAAGTCCCGCTTCGGCGCCCGCCTGGAGCCGTTCATGCATGTTGACCTGCAACTTTACGAGGGCCGTTCGCTCGACACGGTCACTCAGGCGGTCACCCTGGCCGCCTACGCCGGGCCGATCGCCGCCAGCTATCCGGCTTTCACGGCCGCCAACGCCGTGGTCGAGACGGCCGAGAAGCTCTCCCCGGTGGAGCATTTGCCGGCCCGCGCCTTGTTCCGGCTGACGCTCGGGGCCGTGGCCGCGTTGGCCAGGGGGGCCGCCGAGGGGGAGTCGGCCGGCGATGCCGTTCGGCCGGGTGGCGGCGAGGGCGGCGCCGGGGATGACGGCGGTCCGCCAGCCGCCGGCGCCGCCCCGGCGCCAAGGGCGGTGGTCGACTCCTATCTGCTGCGGGCCTTGGCGCTGTCCGGCTACGCGCCGTCGCTGGGGGATTGCGCCGGCTGCGGCGCGCCCGGCCCGCACCGGGCCTTCGCGGCGGCGGCCGGCGGGATGGTCTGCCCCCAGTGCCGCCCGCCCGGGGCGGCGGCGCCCGCCGCCGGCACGGTCACGCTCATGGGCGCGCTGCTGGAGGGCGCCTGGCCGGCGGTGGCGGCCCAGGCGAAACACTCGGGCGAGGCCTCCCAACTGGTCAAGGGCTTCGCCGAATACCACATGGAGCGGGCGATCCGGTCCCTGCGGGTGGCGGATCGCTCCTGAGCCGCCGCCGCGGCGGCGGCTCAGGTGATGCGGACGCCGT
>JAITJZ010000076.1 GCA_031278655.1 Bifidobacteriaceae bacterium | reverse complement strand
CTCTTTGTTCAGCCTTTCGTTCGGGTTGTTCGACCATTATGCCGAGGTGCGGGTTATGCCGATGGTGTCGGGGTTGGGGCTGGTGGGGCGCGGGTTCGCTGTCGCCGGGTCGGCATAATTCAGAGGGTGTCGAGCCAGGCTAAGACGTCTGTTTGGGGCCGGTAGCGGCCCGGTTGGACGGTGGCGGGGCGGGTCTTGTCGATGGCTGATTGTTTTGCTGCCATGTCAGCGTGCAGGTAGATCGATGTCGTGGCGATGGACTCGTGTCCGAGCCAGAGGGCTATCACGGCTGGGTCGGTGCCGGCTTCGAGCAGGCGCATCGCGGCTGTGTGGCGAAGGGTGTGCATGGTGGCGTGTTTGCCTGACAGGGAGGGTTGGATGGACGCTGCCGATGCGAGGTGGATCGCGATCCGGCGTTCCAGGGCGTCGCGGGACAATGGACCGCCGGACGGCCCTGGGAACAGCGCTTGACCCGGGCGGCGGCGGCGTTCTGCCAGGTAGGCGGTCATCACCTTGACCGTGTTGGCCGTGAGCGGCGTCATGCGGTGTTTGCGGCCTTTGCCGATGCAGTTGACGTGGGCTGGCCGGCCCAGGTGGGCGTCACCGATGGTGAGCGAGGTGATTTCCGAGGCTCGCAGCCCGGTTTGCGCCGCGAGGGCGAGCAGGGCTCGGTCGCGCCGGCCGGTCCAAGTGGTGGTGTCTGGGGCCCCCAGCAGCGCGTCGGCCTCTTCGGGCGTGAGGAATGTGACTGTCGCCTTGGCGGTTCGCCTGGCCGGTATCGCCAGGACTCTGCCGAGGTTGTCGGCGGCGCCGGGGTTGTCGGGGATCGCCCTGGCCACGACGGCGCGGATGGCGGACAGGCGGGCGTTGCGGGTGGCGGGGCTGTTACCCCGTCCGGTCTCGAGTTGGCCGAGGAACTCGTTGACCGATTGCGGGGTGATCATCTCCAAGGAGATCTCGGACGCGGCCACGCGGTTGGCGCCGCATAGGTGTTTGATGAACAACCGCCATGTGTCGCGGTAGGCGGCGACGGTGTTCGGGCTGAGCGCCCGCTGGGAGACGGCATAGGTCGTGAAGAACCCTTGCAGCGACGGGGCAAGCATCGTCATGACGCGCCTCCCGCTGGTCTGGGAGTGTGCTGTTCGAGACGTTCCGCGCTCAAAGCGAGCAGTTCAGGGGCTCCTTCGAGGTACCAGTATGTGTTGGCTGGCTCTGTGTGGCCGAGCCAAGTTGACAGGACGGTCAGTGTCCTGGCCGGGTCGCCTCCCCGCCGGTAGGCGTCGATCATTGTGTGGACCGCCAGCGAGTGGCGGAAGTCATGCAAGCGGGGCCTGGCGCCTGATTCGGCGCGGCGGATGCCGGCGTGCTCGACCATCAGCCTGAACCTGGCCTGGATGCCGGCCGGCCTGGCGCGGGTCCCTCTCATGGTGATGAACAAGGCTCCCGGCCCGGGCCGGGCGTACCGGCGCCTGACCGGCGAGTTCAGGTAGGCTGCCAGCGCGTTTGACGTGGACTGGTGCACGGGAACGATCCGGTCTTTGCCGAACTTTCCTCCCCTGATCGTCAAAGTCAACTCGGCGGGGTCGATGTCGGCCTCGTCGAGGCATAGGGCCTCGCCTGTGCGGATTCCCGTGACCGCCAGCAGGCCCACGAATACCGGCATGGTCGCCCCGGTCAGCGGGTAGCGTCCGAACAGCGCCGGGCAAGAGGCCATCAAGGCGTCGAAGTCCTGTTGGGAGTACAAGAACGGCGTCGCCCGCGTGATGCCCGCGGGGAACGCTTTGTGGTCGGGGACCTCGACCGGCAGGCCGAGCCCAGCCAAGTAGACCGCGAACGGACGCACGCACGAGAGCCTTGCGGCGTGGCTGCTCGCGCCGACGTCGGCGGCTTTGGCCCATTCGATGGCTTCCGCCGCGGTGAACCCGTCCCCGCCACGCTGGTCGAGCCAGCGGCAAAAGTCCCTCAGGCGGCTCTCGGCCGTTGTCAGCTTGAAGCCCAGCGCGCGCCGCTGGGCCAGGTAGCTCCCCATGTGGTCAATCATGCTGCTCACCGGTCCACCACCCCCCAGGGCACGACCAGTCCGCGCAGGGAAAGCAAGTCGGTCTTGGCGTAGACCGCGCTGGTCTGGAGCCTGGCGTGGCCCAGCAGCTGGGACACGTCCGCCAAGCTGCCTCCTTCGGCCAGCACCCGAGTCGCCGCCGTGTGACGCAGCCTGTGGGCATGCACAGTGCCGAGACCGGCCCGCCTGGCGGCCCTGCCCACCATGTGCGTGACCGCGTGGGCCGACCACGGCCCCAGCGGCGGCTGCGCGGTGGTGAACACCTCCCGTCCGGGGTGGCCGCCTGGGCGGCCGGCGCGCAAATAGGCGACCAGCGCTTCGCCCACATCGACCGGCAGCGGCAACGTCGACTGCCTGCCCTTCCCCCGGACAGTGATCAGCCCCGCCCGCCAGTCGATGTCGTCCACCCGCAGGCCCGCGACCTCCCCCGACCTCAAACCCAATCGCGACAGCAGCAACAGCGTCGCACGGTCGCGCAACACCGCCGCCGGGGTCCTCTCGAACTGGCCGACAGCATCCAGCAACGACCCCATTTGCTCTTGGGACAACGCCCTGGGCAGCGACGACGCCTGCCAATCAGCTGGCCTGAGGACAGCGCTGTCGCATCTGCGAGGAATCCGCCCCGTCAGATACGCCCACGCCAACAACGCCCTGACCGCCGTCGCCAACACGCCCACCGTCTTGCGCGCATAGCCCCGGCCGCGCGCCGCCACGTACCGATTCGCCTCCGCCGCGTCCGCGCCGGACCAGTCAACCGCGCCCCCCGCCCGGGTCAACCCGACAACGAACTCCCGCGACCACCTCACATAATTGGTCGCCACATCAGCCACGACACCCTTGTCCGCCAACAGATAAACGCGGAACTCGTCCAACTCCCCGACCGCGCACTGGGACAACTCTCCCCAGCCGCGACTGATCCCCTCTTCCATGACCGCCTCCTCAAAACTAGATCGGAAGGCAATCATCCCCCTCGATTATGCCGACC
This sequence comes from Bifidobacteriaceae bacterium, assembly GCA_031278655.1. Classification (GTDB taxonomy): domain Bacteria; phylum Actinomycetota; class Actinomycetes; order Actinomycetales; family WQXJ01; genus JAIRTF01. The sequence continues at coordinate 107 of JAITJZ010000076.1, read as the reverse complement.
CGGCGACAGCGAACCCGCGCCCCACCAGCCCCAACCCCGACACCATCGGCATAACCCGCACCTCGGCATAATGGTCGAACAACCCGAACGAAAGGCTGAACAAAGAG
>JAITJZ010000071.1 GCA_031278655.1 Bifidobacteriaceae bacterium | reverse complement strand
GTCCAACCAGGCCATCAGGGCCGGGGCGGCGGCCGCCTGGGCGGCAGCCGACCAAGGCGTCATCATCGAGCGCCAATCGATCCCGTCAGAGTTCTTCTGACCGGACCCCGCCGGAGTTGGACCCCGCCGGAGTTGGGCCCGCCGGAGTTGGACCCGCCGGGGTCAGACCGTCGGTCAGACCGTGGGGAGAGGGCAGGGCGGTGCCGTGACGGGGCAGAGCGGCGGCGTGACAGCGTCCAGACGGGCTGGCGACGTGAGAGACTGCCGGGGTGAGTTTCTTGACTGACGCTGAGCGCGGCATCGTGCCAGCCCGAGTGGTGCGGCTGGGGCGTGACCGGGCCGCTGAAATCCTTGACCTCGACGAACTGGTGTGGTCCGCCAACCCGCCGCCCGAATACCGGCGGCTGGCAGCCGAATCGCTCGACTTTGGCCGCACCATCGGCGTCGAAGCGCCGGCGCGTGAGGCTGGCGGCGGCCCGGTGCTGGCGGCGATCGCCTCGTCGTCGCCGTTCGACCTGCCCGTGCCGGGCGGGCGCGCGCCGGCGGCGGGGCTGAGCTGGGTCGGGGTGCGGCCCGATTACCGGCGGCGGGGCTTTCTGCGGGCGCTCATCGCCCAGCATTTCGCCGACTGCCGGGCGGCCGGCGAGCCGCTGTCGCTGCTGTTCGCCTCGGAAATGTCGATCTACGGGCGCTTCGGCTACGGCCTGGCCGCCACCGGCGTCAAACTGCGACTGGCGCACGGCGCCCGGTTGCGGCCGTTGCCGGCGGCGCGGCCGCCGGTCGAACTGCGTTTCGAGACGGCTAGCTGGCAGGCTCACGGCGGGACCGTCGAAAGCATCGACCGGCAGGTCGCCCACGGCCCGGCGGCCAGGCCGGGGACGGCCATGCACCGCCTGGCGGGCGCGCGGCGACTGGAACTGATGGGCGATCCGCCGCCGTCCCCGAGGTTGGAGCCGTGGCGGATTCTGATCGCCAGCCGGGCCGGGCGCCCGACCGGCTACGCGCTGGTGCGCCGCGACGGCAAATGGGACGAGGCCGCGCTGCCGGTCGGCACCGCCACGGTCCGCCAGTTTCAGGCCCTCGACCCGGCCTCCGGCCACGCGCTGTGGCAGGAATTGGTCAACCTGGACCTGGTGACGACCGTCGTGACGCCGTGGTTGGCGCCCGACGACCCGCTGGCGGCCTGGTTGGAGGACTGGCGCGGCGCCCGGCCGACCTTGGTCGACCGCGAGTACGTCCGCCTGGTCGACCTGCCCGCCGCCTTGGCCGCGCGCCGTTACGGCGCGCCCATCGACCTGCGGCTGGCCGTCTGCGACCGGTTGTTGGCGGACAACAACGGCGTCTGGCGCCTGCGGGCGGATCCCGATGGCGCAGAGGTCGCCAAGACAGCCGAGTTGGCGGCCGATGCCGTCGCCGTGGCCGATGCCGTCGCCGATGCCGTGGCCGACGTCACGCTCGACATCCGCGATTTGGGTTCGCTCTATCTGGGAGGGGTTGGCGCGGCCGGTTTGGCGGACGCGGGCCTGGTGGTCGAGGGGCGCCCCGGCGCTGTGGCCGAGTTGGCGCGGGCCTTCGGGTCGGTTCGCGCCCCCGGGACGCCGTCTTTGTTTTAGGGGCGGTTCCGGCGCTGATGCGGGCGCTGATCTTGGCGCGGATTTTGACGCCGGGACGGGGGCTTGGCGGTGGAAGCCGCCGCCGGTCAGGGCCGGGGCCGGGCGGCGCGCGGTAGGCTCGTTGCGGCAAACCGAGTAGTCGAAATGAGGGAACCGAGTGTCCATTGGTGAGGGGCCGCGCACGGGCGCCGAGTTGTTCGCCGGCCGCGATGACGTGGTCGTGGTGCGGGTGGACGGCCAGTTGAAGGATCTTGACCAGCCGATCGGCGAGGGGGCCGAGGTCGAGCCGGTCACCCTGGAGGAGCCGGATGGTCTGATGGTGCTGCGTCACTCGGCGGCTCACCTGCTGGCCCAAGCGGTCCAGGAGGTTGACCCCGACGCGAAACTCGGCATCGGGCCGCCCATAACCGACGGCTTCTACTACGACTTCGACGTGGCCGAGCCGTTCACGCCGGAACGACTGCGCCAACTGGAGAAAGTCATGACCCGTCTGGCCGCCCAAGGCCAAACCTTCCGGCGCCGGGCGGTCAGCGACGACCAAGCCCGCCAAGAACTCGCCGACGAACCCTACAAACTGGAGTTGATCGGGCTGAAAAGCCAATCGGCGGAGGCGGGCGAAGGCGCCAGCGTCGAGGTCGGCGCCGGGGAGCTGACCATGTACGACAACCTCCGCCGCGACGGGTCCCAGGCCTGGAAGGACCTCTGCCGGGGACCGCACATCCCGACCACCAAACTGATCCGCAAAGGCGCCTTCAAACTGCTGCGCTCGGCCGCCGCCTATTGGCGCGGCGATGAGCGCAACCGGCAACTGCAGCGCATCTACGGCACGGCTTGGGCCAACGCCGAGGCGCTCAAGGACCACACCGAGCGCCTAGCCGAGGCGGAGCGGCGCGACCACCGCAAACTCGGCGCCGAACTCGACCTGTTCTCTTTCCCGGAGGAGATCGGCTCCGGCCTGGCGGTCTTCCATCCCAAGGGCGGCATCATCCGTCAAGAGATGGAGGAGTATTCGCGCCGCCGGCACATCGAAGGCGACTACGACTTCGTCTACAGCCCGCACATCACCAAAGCCCGGCTCTACGAACTGTCCGGGCACATCGACTGGTACGCCGACGCGATGTACCCGCCGATGCGCGTCGACGAGGAACGCACGGCCGACGGCCACGTCAAACGCCAAGGCCAGGACTATTACCTCAAACCCATGAACTGCCCCATGCACAACCTGATCTACGCCGCCCGGGGCCGCTCCTACCGCGAGTTGCCGTTGCGGCTGTTCGAATTCGGGACGGTTTACCGCTACGAAAAATCAGGCGTGGTCCACGGGCTGACCAGGGCGCGCGGATTCACCCAGGACGACGCCCACATTTACTGCGCCAAAGAGCAGATGCGCGACGAGTTGGCGTCGCTGCTCGGATTCGTGATCGACCTGTTGGGCGATTACGGGCTGAACGACTTTTACTTGGAACTCTCGACCAAGAATCCGGACAAGTACGTCGGCTCGGACGAGGTTTGGCGGGAGGCCACGCGCACGCTTGAAGAAGTGGCGCTGGCCTCCGGCCTGGAACTGCGTCCCGACCCGGGCGGGGCCGCCTTCTACGGCCCCAAGATCTCAGTGCAGGCCCGAGACGCCATCGGGCGGACCTGGCAGATGTCCACCATCCAGTTGGACTTCAACATGCCCGAGCGCTTCGGGCTCGAATACACCGCGCCAGACGGCTCGCGCCAAACCCCGGTCATGATCCACCGGGCCCTGTTCGGGTCGATCGAGCGCTTCTTCGCCATCTTGACCGAGCACTACGCCGGGGCCTTCCCAACCTGGCTGGCGCCCGTCCAGGCCCGGGCCATCCCCGTCTCGGCCGAATTCGAGGGCTACCTGTCAGATGTGGTCGGGCGCCTCAAAGCGCGCGGCGTGCGCGCGGAAGTGGATCAGAGCGACGACCGCTTCGGCAAGAAGATCCGCAACGCCGCCAAGGACAAGATCCCGTTCACGTTGATCGCCGGGGCGGAGGACGCCGCCCAAGGGGCGGTCTCATTCCGCCTGCGCGACGGCTCGCAGAACAACGGCATCCCGGTTGACGAGGCGGTGGCGCGGATCGTCGACGTCATCGAACGGCGGGTCAATGACTGATGAACTGTCGGCGCCGGGCCGCGAGGCGCTGGCCGGGGAGGCGGACGGCTTCGACCGGCTGTGGGTGCCACACCGGATGGTTTACGTTGGCGGCGAGGCGCGCCCGGACGGGGACCGGCCGGAGGACTGCCCCTTCTGCGAGGCGCCCAAGCGCGATGACGCCGAGGCCCTGATCGTGGCTCGCGGGGCGAAGGTCTACGCCCTGCTCAACCTGTTCCCATACAACCCCGGCCACCTGCTTGTCTGCCCCTACCGCCACGTCCCAGAACTGACCGATCTGGATGAGGCCGAGGCGATCGAGCTGACGCAGTTCACCCAACGCGCCGTCAAGGCGATCCGCCGGGCGCGCGCGCCACTGGGTTTCAACCTGGGCATGAACTTGGGACGGGTCGCCGGGGCCGGCATCTCCGCCCATCTGCACCAGCACGTCGTGCCGCGTTGGACCGGCGACTCCAACTTCTTCCCGATCGTGGCCCGCTCGCGGGCGCTGCCGGAGTTGCTGGGCGCCACCCGCCAGGCCATCGCCGAGGCTTGGGGCGAGCCCTGATGCTGGGCGCCAACTCCAAGCCGCTGGAACAGCGGCTCTTCGGCCGGCCGGCCGCCTGGCTGGTCAAACACAAAGTCCGGGCCAACACCGTGACGGTTGTCGGCGTCATCGTGCAATGCGGTGTGGCGCTGACGCTGTTCCCGCTCGGCCACCTGTGGCTGGGGGCCGTCATCCTGGCGGCGGTGGCCACCACCGACGCGCTCGACGGGACGATGGCGCGGCTGTCCGGCGCCGTCTCCAAATGGGGCGCCTTCCTCGACTCGACGCTGGACCGGCTGGCGGACGCCGCCATCTTCGCGGGCCTGACCATCTACCTGGCGCGAGAGGGGCACACCTGGGGCGTGGTGGCCGGGATCGGCGCGGTGGCGGCCGGGGCGATCGTGCCCTACGCCCGGGCGCGGGCCGAGGCGCTCGGCTACGATGCCGCGGTCGGGATCGCCGAGCGGGCCGACCGGTGGAGATTAGCCCTGGTGGCGGCCCTGGTGACGGGGTTGAGCGGGATCTGGCAGGTGTTGGCCGCGGCCCTGGGCCTGGCGGCACTGGCGAGCTTGGTGACCGTTGGGCAGCGGATGGCGGCCGTCCGGCGTCAGGCGTTGGCGGAGGCGGCGGGGTCGGCTGGCGGGGAGCCTGGCGGGGCGGCCGGCGAGGCGGCCGGCGGGCCGACTGGGGCGACTGGCGGGGTGCCCGGCGGGGCGGCCGGGCGGCGGGCGGCGGGCCAGTGAACCTGGCGGCGTTGGCCTGGAAATGGACGCCGCGACTGCCGGAACCGGTGGCGCGCGGCGGCTTCGCCCTGGCGGGCGACATCGCCAGTTGGCGACGCGGCCGAGGCGTGCGCCGACTGGCCGCCAACCTCGCCAGGGTGAGCCCCGACATCGGCCAAGCCGCGCTCAGGCGGCTGACCCGCCGGGCCATGCGCGCCTACTTGCGCTATTACCGCGAGGCCTTCCAACTCGCCAACTGGTCGGCGGAGCGAATCGGGCGGACGGTGCGACTCATCGACGAGGACCGCGTGCGCGCGGACCTCGGCCCGGCGCCGCAGGCCGTCCTGGCCCTTGGCCACATGGGCAACTGGGACCTGGCGGGCGCCTGGGCCACCCTCGAACTGGCCCCCATCACGACCGTCGCCGAACACCTGCGCCCCGAGGCGGTCTTCCAAGACTTCCTGGCCATGCGGCGGCGGATCGGTCTCAACATCATCCCGTTGGACCCCGGCCGCCCGGTCATGCGCGAATTGCGCCGGGCGGCGGACGCCCAGACCGCCTGGCTGATCCCGCTCCTGGCCGACCGCGACCTGGGGCGCGGCGGCGTCGAAGTCGACTTCTTCGGCGCCAAGGCGCTGTTCGCGGCCGGACCGGCCGCCCTCGCCCTGGCCACCGGCCGGCCGCTCTACGGCGTGGCCATGTACCGCCAGGGCGAGGGTTACGCGCTTGAATTCTCCGGGCGCGTCGAGGCTCCGCCGCGCCAGTCGAAGGCGCGGCAGATCGAAGCCATGACCCAAGACTGGGCCAGTTTCCTTGAGGGCGCCATCCGGCGCCACCCGGCCGACTGGCACATGCTTCAGAAGGTCTTCACCGCCGACCTGGACCCGGAGCGGCTGAAACGAGCCAGAGGGGCCAGCGGCGCGAGCGCCGCCAGCCGCGCTGGAGGCGGCGCGCCATGAGGATCGGATTGGTCTGCCCCTACTCGTTCGACGTGCCGGGCGGGGTCCAGTTCCACATCCGCGACCTGGCGGGCGAACTGATCGGGCGCGGCCACGAGGTCTCGGTGCTGGCCGCGGCCGAGGATGAGACGCCGCTGCCGGACTACGTGGTCCCGGCCGGGCGGTCGGTGCCGATTCACTACAACGGCTCGGTGGCGCGGCTGAGCTTTGGGCCGTTGGCCGCCCGCCGCACCCGCCGCTGGCTTGGCGACGGCGGCTTCGACCTGCTTCACGTCCACGAGCCGATCGTCCCGTCGCTGGGCATGCTGGCCATGCTGGCGGCGAACGGCCCGCTGGTGGCCACCTTCCATTCCGCGCAGACCGCGTCGCGCGCCCTGCGCGCGGCGTATCCGCTGGTCAGAGCCTCGATGGAGAAGATCGCCGGGGCCATTGCCGTGAGCGAGGACGCCCGCCGGACAATCATGGACCACCTTGGCGTCGACTCGGTCATCATCCCCAACGGCGTTCACGTCGAGGCCTTCGCCGCCGCCCCGCCCGACCCGCGCTGGCTGGCCACGCCGGAGCGCCCGGTGGTGGCCTTCTTGGGCCGGTTGACCGAGCCGCGCAAGGGCCTGAAGGTGGCGCTGGCCGCCGTGGCGCGAGTCCGGGCCGCCTTCCCGGGGGTCCGGTTCGTGATCGCCGGGGCCGGCGACGCCGCCGAGGCGCTCGGCCAATTGGGGGCGGACGCGGCGGCGGTCGAGTTGGTCGGCCCGATCTCCGACGCCGACAAGGCCGGCCTGTTCCGAGGCTGCTCGCTCTACATCGCGCCGCAACTGGGCGGCGAGTCCTTCGGGATAGTGCTGGTCGAGGCGATGGCTGCGGGCGCGCCGGTGGTCGCCTCCGATCTGCCGGCCTTCGCGCGGGTGCTGGACGATGGCGCGCTCGGCCGGCTGTTCGAACGCGGCGACGCCCGGTCGCTGGCGGACGCGATCATCGGCGTCTTGGCGGACGCCGAGGCCACCGCCCGCCAAGTGGCCGAGGCCGGCCGGGCGGTCTGGCGTTACGACTGGTCAAATGTGGCCGACCGAGTGCTGGCTGTCTACGACGCGGTCACCGGCAGCTGAGGGGGAGTCATGGGTTGGATGGCGCCGGTCGCGATCACGCTGGTGGCGGCCGCGCTGCTGGTCGGGGCTGTCTGGTACGCGGCCAGCCGGGTCGACCGCATGCACCGCCGGGTGGAGAACGGCTGGGCGTCGCTGCAACTGCAGTTGACCCGCCGCGCCTCGGTGGCGCTGGCCCTGGCCCACGAGCAACTGTGGGACCCGGTGACCTCGATGGTGGTGGCGGAGGCCGCCCGCGCCGCCCTCGAGGCGCCGCCTCAAGGCTCGGAGCATTCGGAACTCTCGGCCGTGTTGCGCGCCGCCACCGGCGACGCCGCCCAGGTCGCGGCCGACCTGGCGGTGCCGGAGCGCGAACCGCTTCTGCGCGAACTGGGCGCCGCCTGGTACCGGGCGGTCTTGGCGCGCCGCTTCCTCAACGACGCCGTGACCATGACCGTCCGTCTGCGCTCGCGCCGCCTGGTGCGCTGGTTGCACTTGGCCGGCCGCGCGCCGCTGCCGCAGACCTGCGACATCGACGACGCCCCGTCCGAGGGCCTGGCCAGCCCGTGACCGCCGTCCGTGCGGCGGGCTCAGGTTTGCCGCGGTCGCCCGATGCCGTGGGGCTGGCTCAGGTTGGGCCGGTTGATGTTGCCGGGTCCGCCCGGCCGGAATTCGCCGGCGGGTGCGCCGCTTGTCAGGCCGGGGTGGCGGCCAGGGCGCGGGCGGCGGCGTCCAATGTGGCGACGGCCCGCTCGACGGAGTCGAATTGCGCGGCCATGGCGTTCGCGTAAGCCCGCGCGGCTGGGGAAACGGCCCGGCGCCCGGCGGGCGCCGACATCGCGGGCGCCGACATCGCGGGCGCCGACAGGTGGTGGGCCCGCCACGGGCGCCAACTGTCACCGGAACGATTGTTTGCCGGCGCCTCAAGCAATGCCGTGGCCGTGTTCATGTCTCCCCAGTTTCTGCTGGCCCTCAGCCGGGCCGTTGCTAAATCTCGCATTTCGCTAATGGCCAACGCCGAACGCGCTCGCCTTATTCCCGCCAGGCCCGCCGGCCGCAAACGAGTTGAAACCAGACGGCAGCTTCCGCGCAATAGCTGAGAAAACGCTGGGAAATCACGGAATTGTAGCTTTACTACCAGCTCTGGCGGGTCCGATGCGCTAACCCCGGCGCTCCCCGCCCGGCGCCTGAGAGGAGAGTTTTCATGACCGATCGGCGGCGACGCGTTGGTCCCAAGTCCCTGAGACGCGGTATCGCGGCGGTGACCGCCGCGATGCTCGCCGGAGCGGTGGGAACTGGGTCGGCGTTGGCCTACACCAGTGTTCCGACAGTCGGGGGCGATCAATGGAACGTCAATGACGCGGTCAGCCCGCGGGTTGACACCGGTTCCGTCATGTCCACTGGGTCTAATGCCCTGATGGGCTACGGCGGGTTGAGAGTTCAAGTGAGTGGTGGCGACAGTCCCATCAGCGGTGTCTTGCTGCGCGGTTTCCAATCGACCTTTGACGGGACCGCGACCTTCACCGGCGAACAAGGCGTGGACGTCGACGGCGTGGTGGTGCGGCGCGAATTGACATTGGCGGCGGGCGCCAGCACCGGGCGCTTTTATGACGCCTTCACCAATGTCACCGGCGCTCCGGTGACGCTCGAGGTCGCCTTCGGCGGCCAACTCGGTTACCACACGGGCGCGAACCAAAGCGCCGTGTCCGCCACCGGCGATGGCGACTTGGCCATCACCGCCGCCGATGGTTGGGCCAGTTGGTACACCCCCAGCGACGGATCGGGCTCCGCCAGCTACAACGGCCCGTCCGCGACTGTCTTCGGGACGCCTGGCTTCGCCGGGTCGCTGGGCCGGGTCGGCTTGTTCTTGCGCGACCCATTCACGAACGCGTTGCCAGCGGACGGAGACGACGCCAACCACCCGGCATTCGTCAACGCGCTGACGATCGCCCCCGGCCAGACGGTCGCAGTGGTCCACTACGTCACAACCGGTCTCTCCGAGGTTCGCCGGATCACTGCGGACGCGGCCGTGCCGGCCGCCGGCAGCGAGGTCGCCGCCGTCGAGGCGGCAGCCGCCGCGTTGGCCCTGGCGCCCGACTTCGACGGGCTCAACGACGCCGAGATTTGCGCCATCGTCAACTTCGACCTGACGGCCCTGGGCGCGGACTGCGCCAACCCTGACGGCGAGATCTTGGGCGGCATCGGCACGACCGTCGCCCCGGTCGAGGGGACCACGACTGTCGAATACGACGTGCGCGGCAAGACCATCACCGATCTGCTCAGCGACCTCGACGCTGGAGTCGTCACCAACGTCGAACTGGTCCAGGCCTACTTGGACCGCATCGCCGCCTACGACCAGGGTCCCTTGGGCCTGCACTCGGTCCTGGTCGTCTCGCCGACGGCGCTCGAGCAGGCCGCGGCCGCGGACGCGGCCCGGGCGGCCGGCGACACCAAGCCGCTGCTCGGCATCCCCATCCTGGTGAAGGACATCGTCGACACCTACGACATGCCGACAACTGGCGGGTCGTTGATTTTCGAGGGTTATCAACCGACGCAAGACGCCTGGCAGGTGGCCAAACTCCGCGAGGCCGGCGCCATCATTCTCGGCAAAGCCAACTTGGCTGAGTTCGCCAACGACGGGCACTTCAGCCCCAGCGCCTTCGGGCAGGTCTGGAACGCGTTCGACTCGTCGCGCAGCTCGATCGGGTCGAGCGGCGGGTCGGCGGTGGCAGTTGCGTCGAGTTTCGCGGCTGCCGCGATCGGCACCCAAACCGGCGACTCCCTGTGGGGTCCGTCCGGCGCCGCCAGCCTGTACTCGTTGCGCGGCACTGACGGCATCCAGAGCAGCGCCGGCACCATGCCGTTGACGCTGATTCAGGACTACGTCGGCTTCATCGCCCAGTCGAACGAAGACCTGGCGCTGTTGCTGCAGGTGGCAGCCGTCGACAACCCCGATGACGTGCTCGATGACGTGGCCAACGGCAACCGTCCGGACGATTGGTCGGAGTTCCTCAGCGCGGACGCCCTCCAAGGCAAGCGCATCGGCATCCCCGCGGGCGCCTTTGACGATCCGTTTGGGACAACCGCGGTGACGGACGCGCTGCGCGCCCAGTTCGCCAACTTCGAGGCTGCCGGCGCCACCTTAGTTGAGATCCCGGCCGCCCCCGCCACATCCGGCCGTCCCCCCGGAGACTTGGGCTATGAGGGCTGGTCGCAGTGGATCGACGCGCACCCGGACAACCCATACACGGTGGCTGAGGAAATCACTCGCAGCCCGCTGAGGGTGCCGAATCGCGTCAACACCGCCCCGTACACCGGCACAGGGCGGATGACCGACGCCGAGCAGCGCGCCTTCGAGGTTTGGCGGGCGGACGCCCGTGACGCCTTGGCGGCCTGGATGGACGCGAATTCGGTCGACGCGGTGCTCTACGCGACCGAACTGAGCGACATCCACCTGAATGACTCGATCCAACCGAGCTTCGGGCGGATCGATCCGCAATCCTCGGCCACGGGCGTGCCCACCGCGATCTTCCCGGCCGGTCTCAACGCCAACGGCAACCCGGTGGGCTTGCAACTGCAGGGCAAAGCCTTCCAGGACGCCGAGCTGCTCGGTTTCGCCTACGCCTTCGACCAGGTCGCCCAGGGCCGGGCGTTGCCGGAGATCACGCCGGCGCTGCCCCTGGCCGACGGGGATGACGTCGAGGAGCCGGAAGACGTCGAGGAGCCCGATGACGTCGAGGAGCCAGACGACGCCGACACTTCGGGCGCCGGCGACCAGCTGACGACCAGCTCTGGCGGGTCCGGCAGCCAGACCACCGCGTCATCGACCCTGCCCTGGACGGGAGTCGGCGGCGACCTCTGGTGGGCCTTGGGCGCGGCCGGCGTGGCGGTGGTCCTGGGCGGCGTCCTCCGGCTGCGGGCCAGGAAGGAGGCGCGCGCCCGTTAGGGCCGAGGGGGCAAGCCAGCCGGACTCGGGAAACGGCTGCGGCCCACAGCGGCGCGGCCCACAGCGGCGCGGCCCACGCCAGGAAGACGAATAGGAGATGATCACAGCCCGCCGCCCGGCCGATCCCCGCGACTGCAGCCCAGTCGCGGCGGGGGACCGGCCAGGCGGCGGGCCGCGCCGGTAGACTGGCCGGGATCACCGCCAGACAGCCGAGGACGAGGGGAAGCGCCAATCCATGTCGGGTCATTCCAAATGGGCCACCACCAAGCACAAGAAGGCGGCCATTGACGCCAAGCGCGGCAAGCTGTTCGCCAAGCTGATCAAGAACATCGAAGTGGCGGCGCGCACCGGGGGCGGCGACCCGGCCGCCAACCCGACCCTTTTTGACGCCATCCAGAAGGCCAAGAAGTCGTCGGTGCCGAACGACAACATCGACCGGGCCGTCAAACGCGGCTCCGGGGCCGAGGGCGGCGGCGCCGACTACCAATCCATCATCTACGAAGGCTACGGGCCGGGCGGCGTGGCCGTGCTGGTGGAGGCGCTGACAGACAACCGCAACCGCGCGTCATCGGACATCAGGCTGGCCCTCAGCCGCAACGGCGGATCGCTGGCGGACCCCGGGTCGGTGTCCTACATGTTCTCGCGCAAAGGCGTCATCGACGTGCCGGCGGCGCCTGGCGTGGACGAGGACGCCGTCCTCGACGCCGTCCTCGACGCCGACCCGGAGGAGGTCACCGCCCAGGAGGGCGGCTTCGAGATCGTCACCGCGCCGGAGAACCTGGTGGCGGCCCGCCAGGCGTTGCAGGCGGCGGGGATCGACTACGACTCGGCCGAAGTGCAGTTCGTGCCCTCGGTCGAGGTGGCGTTGGACGCCGATGGCGTCAAGAAGATCATGCGCGTCGTCGACGCCCTCGAAGACTCGGACGACGTGCAGAACGTTTACACCAACTTCGACGCCAGCGATGAGGTCATCGCGGCGGCGATGGGCGAATAGCCGCGCATGCGCGTGCTCGGAGTCGACCCGGGGCTGACCCGTTGCGGCTTGGCGGTGATCGACGCGCTGCCCGGGCGACGAGTGACGCTGGTCGACTTCGGCGCCGCCACCAGCCCGGCCGATGAGACGGTCGACCGCCGCCTGCTGGCCATCGCCGAGGCGATCGGTCAGTGGTTGGAGCGCCACCGGCCGGACGCGGTCGCGGTCGAGCGGGTCTTCGCGCAACGCAACGCCTACACCGTGGCCGGAACCATGCAGGCCAGCGGGGTGGCGATGGTCGAGGCCGCCCGGCGCGGCATCGAAGTCGGCTTGCACACCCCGACCGAGGTCAAAGCCGCCGTCACCGGCAACGGCGACGCCCCCAAGGAGCAGGTCGCCCGGATGGTGACGCGGGTCCTGGGTTTGGCGGAACCGCCCCGCCCGGCCGACGCGGCCGACGCCCTCGCGCTCGCCATCTGCCACGCCTGGCGCCCGGCCACGCTCAGCGCCACCGGCGGGGCGGCGGCCACGCCCGCCCAGAAAGCCTGGGTCGAGGCCGCCCGCGCCGCCCGGCGGCGGCGCAAGACCTGGGTGGCGGCATGATCGCCTCGCTCAGCGGGCCGGTGGTGGCCCTGGGGGTGGACTCGGCCGTGATCGAGTGCGGCGGCGTCGGCTTGGCTGTGACCCTGACCCCGGGCGCCCGCGAGGGGCTGCGGCAGGGCGAGCCGGCCAGGCTGGCGACGCATCTGGTGGTGCGCGAGGATTCGCTGACGCTCTACGGTTTCGCCGATGCCGTCGAGAGGGACGTCTTCGTGACGGCGCAGTCGGCCAGCGGGGTTGGCCCCAAGCTGGCGTTGGCGCTGGTCTCGGCGCTGGGGGCGGACGGCCTGACCAAGGCTGTGGCCAACGAGGACATCGCCGCCCTGGTGAGGGTGCCGGGGATCGGCCGCAAAGGCGCCCAAAAGCTGGTCATCGCGTTGGCCGGGAAACTGGCCCCGGCCGGAGGCGGCCGGGGCGGGTTGCCGGGATCGGCCGGGGGAGCGGGCGCCTCAGGGGTGTCCGGCCTCAGCGCGGCGGCGGCCCCTGTGCACGAGGCGCTGGTGCAGTTGGGTTTCACGGCCACGCGGGCGGCCGAGGCCCTGGCGGCGGTCGAAGCCGAAGCCGACGCCCCGTCCGAGGCCGGCCCGCTGCTGCGGGCCGCGCTGGGACGCCTGAGGACTGACCGATGAGCGCGCCGGCCGGGCCCGGCGACCAGGCGCGCGGCGCCGGTTCGGGGGCGCAGGCGCGCGGGGAAGGCGCCCCCGGCGGGCAACTGCTGTCGCGCGAGGCGATCTCGCCCGGGGCCTCCGGCACCGAGCGCGCCATCGAGGCGGCGCTCAGGCCCAAGAACCTGGGCGAGTTCGTGGGGCAGAAGGTGGTCCGCGAGCAGTTGTCGCTGGTGCTGGAGGCGGCCAAGGCGCGGGCGATGGCGCCCGACCACGTGCTGCTGTCCGGTCCGCCCGGGCTGGGCAAGACAACGCTGTCGATGATCATCGCCGCCGAGTTGGGCGTCTCGATGCGGGTGACCTCCGGCCCTGCCATCCAGCACGCGGGCGACCTGGCGGCGGTGCTGACATCGCTCGAGGAGGGCGAGGTCTTGTTCGTCGATGAGATTCACCGCCTGGCCCGGCCGGTCGAGGAAATGCTGTACGTGGCCATGGAGGACTTCCGGGTGGACGTGGTGGTGGGCAAGGGCCCGGGCGCCAACGCCATCCCCTTGTCCCTGCCCCCGTTCACCGTGGTCGGGGCCACCACCCGGGCGGGGCTGCTGCCGGCGCCGCTGCGCGACCGCTTCGGTTTCACCGGCCAGCTCGACTACTACTCGGCCGATGAGTTGGAGCGGGTCATCACGCGCTCGGCGGCGCTGCTTGACCTCGAGGTCACGCCCGAGGCGGCCGGCGAGGTCGCGTCGCGCTCGCGCGGGACGCCTCGGATCGCCAACCGCCTGCTGCGCCGGGTGCGCGACTGGGCCGAGGTCCGCGGCTCCGGCGTGGCCGACCTGCCGGCGGCCCTGGCCGCCCTGGCCGTCTACCAGGTTGACCAGCGCGGCCTGGACCGCCTGGACCGAGCCATCCTGGAGGTCTTGGCCCACCGCTTCACCGGTCAGCCGGTCGGCCTGACAACGCTGGCGGCGGCCGTGGGCGAGGAGCCCGACACCATTGAGACCGTGGTCGAGCCGTTCCTGCTGCGCGAGGGCCTGATCGCGCGCACGCCGCGCGGGCGTTTGGCCACGCTTGAGGCTTACGCCCACCTGGGCGCGCCGCCGCCGGGCTGACCTTGGCGGGCGGCGGCGGGCGTGCGGTCGCGCTAGACTCACCCCGGACGTATGTCGTTTTTCACAGTTCACCAACTGAGGAGTGTTTTCGTTGACTATTCTGAACGCCGCCATCGCGCTCGCCGTGCTGGCCGACGGGGAGACCACAGACACCGGGGAGCAATCGGCCAGCGCTGGCCCCGGCAATTACATGATGCTGATTTTCCTGGTCGGGATGATCGCGCTGATGTGGTTCATGTCGCGGCGCAACAAGAAGCAGCAGCAACAACAGGGCGATTTCCGCCGCACCCTCGACGTTGGTCAGCGGGTGATGACGGTTGGCGGCATGATCGGGACGGTCACTGACGTCCAGGGGGACGTTTTGACGATCATGTCCCCCAGCGGCGACGAGTCGGCTTACCTGCGGCGGGCCATCAAGTCCCAGGTCTCGGACGAGGAATGGGCCAATCTGACGGCCCCGTATCCGGAGGAGCAAGTTGAAGCTTTGACCGAGGCCGCCGATGACGCCGAGGCCGCCGATGACGAGTCGGGCGGCGGCGTGGGATCTGGCGAGTCGGACGACGAGCCCGATGACGCCCCGGAAGCCGAAGGCAAGAACGGCTGAAGCGGCCCCTGCCCCGCGATTTGGTCTCAGTCCCAAGGAAGAAGCACACTGGTGGCTACACACTCACGAAAGGCCCGGCCCATCCGCACCCTGGTGGCGCTGGCGGTGCTGGTGACAGTCCTGTTCGGGGCGATCGGCGTCGGCTCGGCGTTGGGCAAGACCGGCTTCCTGCCGAAGTTCGCCCTCGATCTGGAGGGCGGCACGCAACTGGTGCTGACCCCGCAGGCTTCGGAGTCCAACGCCGAGGTCACCACCGACCAGATCGACCAGGCGATCAACATCATCCGCTCCCGGGTCGATTCCTCGGGCGTGGCCGAATCGGAGATCGCCCGCCAGGGCACTTCGAACATCGTGGTGTCGATCCCCGGCAACCCCAGCCAAGAGGACCTCGAGTTGGTCACCAAGTCGGCCAAGATGACCTTCCGCACCGTCCTGTACGCCGGCAGCGCCGCCGCCACCACCCAGGACGCCTGGTCGCAGCGCTATTACCCGAACCCCTCGTACACGCCTGAGCCGGAGCCGAGCGAAGACGCCGCCGAGGACACGACCGCCGATGACGCCGCCGCCGATGACGCGGCCGCCGACGACGCGACCGCCGACGACGCGACCGGCGACGAGTCCTCGACCGAGGCGGACGCGGCGACCGAGGCTAGCGCCGAACTCAGCCCGACGGCATCGGACAGCGAAGCCAGCCCGTCCCCGGCCCCCACCCCAACCTCGAAGGTCGACGCCTCGACCGGGTTCCTGCCGGTCCCGCCCGACGAGGCCTACGCCGCCCGTCTCGAGAGCGGGCTGGACGAGACCACCGTCTACGCGGCTGTGGCCGAGGAATACGCCTACATCCTCGAAAGCTCAGAAGCCCAGCTGACCGTGGCCCAAAAAACCGCCAGCGGCATCACAGAGGAAGTCGCCAAAGCTCAAACGGTGGCCGAGACCATCAACTGCGACATGGTCGGCTCAACCCGCGGCAACGACCCATCCGACGCCGACAAACCGCTCGTCACCTGCGACGAATCAGGCCAGCAGGCCTACATTCTGGGACCGGTGATGGTCCAAGGCTCGGAGTTGACCAAGGCCAACAACGGCATGGCGACCACCCAACAGGGCAACACCACCGGGCAATGGGTGATCGACATCGTCTTCAACTCGGCCGGCGGCAAGCAATTCGGCGAGGTCACCCGCAAGCTCAACGCCGCCTGCGAGGCCGACTCGACCGACCCGAAGCGCCAGTTCGCAATCGTGCTCGATGACGTCGTCATCTCCGCGCCGGAGGTCTGCAACGGCGCCATCACCACCGGCGAGGCCCAAATCTCCGGCTCGTTCACCCAGCAAAGCTCGAAGACGCTGGCCGACCAACTGACGTTCGGGTCGCTGCCGATCAACTTCAACGTCGAGTCGCAGGACCAGATTTCGGCGACGGCCGGCTCCGAACAGCTCGAAATCGGCTTGTGGGCGGGCCTGATCGGCATGATCCTGGTCGCCATCTACTCGTTCTTCCAGTACCGGGCGTTGTCGGTGGTCACCGTCCTGTCCCTGATCCTGGCGATCGGCATCTCCTACGGCACCATTGTGCTGCTCGGCTGGCTGCAGGGCTACCGGCTGTCGCTGGCCGGCGTGGCCGGCTTGATCGTGGCCATCGGCATCACCGCCGACTCGTTCATCGTCTACTTCGAACGCATCCGCGACGAGCTGCGCGTCGGGCGGCCGATCGGCCAAGCCGTCGACCTGGCCTGGCAGCGGGCCCGACGCACCATCCTGGCCTCGGACGCGGTCAACTTCATCGCCGCCATCGTCCTCTACATGGTGGCCGTTGGCGGTGTGCGCGGATTCGCCTTCACGCTCGGCCTGACCACGGTCATGGACCTGGTGGTGGTGATGCTGTTCACACACCCGATCATCCTGTTGCTGACCCGGACGCGCTTCTGGGGCGAGGGCCACCCCTGGTCGGGGCTCGACCCGCACAGGTTGGGGGCCCCCGGGGCCACCCGTTACGTGGGCCGGAGACGTTTCGCCAAGACGCCCGATGCCGTGGTGGCGGTCGGCGCCGAGGGGGACGATTCGCCGGGCGAGGGTTCGCCGGACGAGGCTTCGGCCGGAGGCGGCTCTGGCGACGGCGGCTTAGTTGACAGCGGCCCTGGCGACAGCGGCCCTGGCGACAGCGTTCCGGCGGCTGAGAGCGCGGGCGGGCAGACGGCATCGGGCACGGACGGCGCGGCCCCGGCTGACGCCGCCGTGCTGACCGAAGCGAAACCGGCGCGCGTGCCGGGCGCGGCCGGACTGTCGATCGCCGAGCGCAAGCGTCGGGCGGCCGAGGCGGCCAAGCGAACCGGCGGCGACACGGAAGGGGGCGAGCTCGATGGCTAAGGGATTCGCGCAATGGGGCAATGACCTCTACACCGGCCGGCGGTCCTACGCGGTGGTGCCCAAGATCAAGATTTGGTTGGCGGTGGCCGCGGCGGTGGTCGCCGTCTGCGGCGTGCTTCTGGTCAAACCCGGCCTGGAATTGGGCCTGGAATTCGTCGGCGGCACGGAGTTCCGGGTCGGCGGCACCACTTCGACCGAGCAGTCCCCGGCCCTGGACGCCGTCAATGACGTGCTCGGGCCCGAAACGGCGCCGAAGGTGACCTCGCTGGGCGACGGCGGCGTGCGCGTCCAAGTCGGCAAGCTGACCGGCGACGAGACCCAGGCCGTCAAGACCGCCCTGGCCGGCGCCTACGATGTCGCCACCGACCAGGTCTCGAACAGCACCGTGTCGCCGTCCTGGGGGGCCGACGTCTCGGGCAAGGCGCTGCGGGGCTCGATCATCTTCCTGGCCCTGGTGGCCGTGGCCATGATCCTGTACTTCCGCAACTGGGCGATGGCCGTCTCCGCCATCACAGCCCTGATTCACGACCTGGTCGTGACCGTGGGGGTGTACGCGGCGGTCGGCTTCGATGTCACGCCCGCGACCCTGATCGGGTTCCTGACGGTGTTGGGCTACTCGATGTATGACACCGTGGTTGTCTTCGACAAAGTGCGCGAGAACACAGACGGCGTGCTCGACCAATCGCAGTACACCTACGGCGAAGCCGCCAACCTGGCGGTCAATCAGACCATGGTCCGTTCGATCAACACTTCGGTGGTGGCGTTGCTGCCGGTGGGGTCGATCCTGTTCATCGGCTGGGCGCTGTTGGGGCCGTCGTCGCTGCAGGACATCTCGCTGGCGCTGTTCATCGGCATGGCGGCGGGCACCTATTCGTCGATCTTCCTGGCCACGCCCCTGGAAGTGGCGCTGCGAGGCCGCCAGGCCAAGATTCACGACCACACCGAACGGGTGCTGGCGAAACGCGCGGCGGCGATAGCCGCCGGCGGCGACGTGGGCATGGGGACGGCGGCGCTGGCGGGCATCGGGGCGATGCGCGCCGGGGAGCACCGCGGCCACGAGGCGCAGCCGCGCCGCCGGGCGCGTTCCGGGCGGTGATCGTGACGGTGAACTCGATCTCGCCGGAGCGCGTCCGTGACCTGGTGGCGACGCACTGCCGGGACATCCCGGATTTCCCCAGCCCGGGCGTGGTGTTCAAGGACATCACCCCGCTGTTGGCCGACTCTTACGCCTTTGGCCAAGTCATCGAGTACCTGGCCGATTTCCTGGAGCGCGTCGGCGCTGAGCTGGTGGTGGGGATCGAGGCGCGGGGCTTCATCTTGGCCGCCCCGGCGGCCTTCCACGCCGGTTTGGGCTTTGTGCCTTTGCGCAAGCCCGGCAAACTGCCCGGGGTGACGCTGCGCGAGTCCTACGCCCTGGAATACGGCGAGGCGTCGCTGGAGATGCATGAGGACGCCATCCGCCCGGGCGCCCGTGTGGTCATCATGGATGATGTGCTGGCCACCGGCGGGACGGCGGCGGCCGCCGCCGATCTGCTGGAACGGGCCGGGGCCAAGGTCCTCGGCATGAGTTTCCTGATCGAGTTGGCGCACCTGGGCGGCCGGGCCAAGTTGCCCGGCCGCGACATCGACTGCGTTTGGACGCCCTGAACAGTCTGGGCGCCTTGAGCGCGCCCGCCCGCGCCTGCCCACCCTTGGCCGGGACACTCGCTTGACCTGCGCCGATAGCTGAACCGCCGGCGGGCCCAGGCGGACGGTCCTAGAATTGGGCTATGTCCGACGCCAGCACCGCTTCCAAGACGCAGGTGGACGCTGGCGGCGCGCACTCAGGGCCGCTGTCATGGCTGCCGGGATTTCGCGGCCACCAGACCACCCCGCCAGCGCTCGAACCGGTCTTGACGGCCCTGCGGGCATCGCATCCAAAGGCCTCGATCGAACTGGTGGAGCGGGCCTATGGCGTTGCCGAGCGCGTCCACGAGGGCCAAACGCGCAAGAACGGCGAGCCGTACATCACCCATCCGGTAGCGGTGGCGACCATTCTGGCCGAACTGGGGATGACGCCATCGACCCTGGCGGCGGCGCTCTTGCACGACACGGTCGAGGACACCCCCTATTCGCTGACAGAATTGCGGCGCGAATTCGGCGAGGAAATAGCCCAGTTGGTCGATGGCGTGACCAAACTCGACAAAGTCACTTACGGCGAGGCCGCCCAATCTGAGACCGTCCGCAAAATGGTTGTGGCCACCGCCAAAGACATCCGGGTGTTGTTGATAAAGCTCGCCGATCGCCTTCACAACGCCCGCACCTGGAAATATGTTTCCGTCGAATCGGCTGAGTTGAAAGCCCGCGAGACGCTCGAGATCTATGCCCCGCTGGCCCACCGGCTAGGAATGAACACTATCAAATGGGAATTGGAGGACTTGTCCTTCGCCACCTTGCACCCACGGGTTTACGAGGAAGTGGTGCGAGTGGTGGCGGATCGCGCCCCAGCCCGCGATGAGTACCTCCGGGTCGTGGCCGAGCAGGTCAAAGCCGACCTCAGAGCCAACAAGATCAAGGGCGCGGTCACCGGCCGGCCGAAGCACTATTACTCGATTTATCAGAAGATGATTGTGCGCGGACGCGACCTGGCTGACATCTATGATTTGGTCGGCGTGCGAATTCTGGTCGACACGGTGCGTGATTGCTATGCTGCGCTGGGCACTGTCCATGCGCGCTGGAACCCGGTGCCGGGGCGGTTCAAGGATTACATAGCGCGGCCAAAGTTCAATATGTACCAGTCGCTGCACACAACGGTGATCGGCCCCTCCGGGAAACCCGTGGAAATCCAGATCCGCACACATGACATGCACCGCCGCAGTGAATACGGCGTGGCCGCGCACTGGAAATACAAGGAAGGAACCCAGTCCTCGGCCAGCAACGCCACCGACATGAACTGGCTGCGTCAGTTGATCGATTGGCAGCGCGAGACCCAAGACCCGGGCGAGTTCTTGGATTCCTTGCGCTATGAGATCGGCCGGGCCGAGGTTTATGTTTTCACCCCGAAGGGCGATGTGTTGGCGCTGCCGTCCGGGTCGACGCCGGTCGACTTCGCTTACGCTGTGCACACCGAAGTGGGGCACCGGACGGTTGGGGCGCGCGTCAACTCGCGTCTGGTTGCCCTCGACACGGAACTCCAGACTGGCGACGTTGTTGAGATCTTCACATCTAAGACCCCAGGCCAGGGGCCATCGCGTGACTGGCTGGTGTTCGTCAAGTCGCCGCGGGCGCGCAACAAGATCAGGCAGTGGTTCACCAAAGAGCGGCGCGAGGAAGCCGTCGAGAAGGGCAAGGACCAGATCGGCAAGGAGATGCGCAAGCAGAACCTGCCGATCCAGCGCCTGATGTCCCATGAGACGCTCCTGGCCCTGGCCAACGAGCTGCGCTTCCAGGATGTGTCGGCGCTCTACGCGGCCGTGGGCGAGGGCCGCTACTCGGCGCACTCGATGGTCGAGAAACTGGTCGCGTCGCTGGGCGGGGAGGCTGGCAACGAGGAAGACATCGTCGAGGTCTCACGCCCCGGCGTGTCGCAGCGTTTGAGCCAAGCCAGGGGCGGCGGCGACCCGGGTGTGGCCGTCAGCGGGCTCGATGACGTCTGGGTCAAGTTGGCCCGCTGCTGCACGCCGGTTCCCGGCGACGAGATCGTCGGTTTCGTCACGCGCGGGTCGGGCGTGTCGGTGCATTGGGTGGAATGCGCCAACGCCGAGGCGGCGCGGCGCAATTCGCCGGAGCGGATTGTGGAAGTCTCTTGGCGCGATCACACCCAGGGATCGTATTTGGTGCAGATTCAGGTCGAGGCCCTCGATCGCCATCATCTGCTCTCTGATGTGACCAAGGCCCTGTCCGAGGCCCACGTCAACATCCTTTCGGCCGAGGTCTCGACCACCAAAGATCGAGTGGCGATCAACCGGTTCGTCTTCGAGTTGGCCGACGCCTCGCACCTGGACGCGGTTCTGGCCGCCACCCGGCGGGTCGATGGCGTCTTCGACGCCTACCGGATCACCGGGTCTGGCCGCCACCACATCTGACCCAACCGCCGGTCATTCCCAACCGCGCTCAGCCGAGCGCAAGAGGTTGTCGAGCATCTGCTGGCGACCCTTGATGTCCTCCTGAAGCGCCGTGATGGCGGTTTGGTCGCCGGAGGCCTCGACTTTGACGAGCTTGCGCCGCAGGCCCTCGATGACCGCTTCGAGCTGGCTGGTCATCGAGTTCAGACGGGCCACGGTCTCCGGGTTGGACTTGCGCCAATTGCGTTCCTCCTCGCCCCGGACCGTGTCCTCGACGGCCTTCATGCGCGCCTCGACGCGATCCTGGTCTCGGCGGGGCACATGGCCGATCTGGTCCCAGCGGTCCTCGAGCTCCCTCAGTTTGGCCTTGGCCGCGCGCAGGTCGCGCACCGGCAGGAGCGCCTCCGCCTCGGCGATGACAGCCAGTTTGGCCTGCAGGTTGGCGTCCCTTTCGGCGTCGTTGGCGGCGTGCTGGGCGTCGCGCGCGCGGAAGAACTGATCTTGGGCGGCGCGGAAACGCTCCCAGAGGGCGTCATCGTCGCGTCGGCCCAAGCGTCCCGCCGCCCGCCAGCGATCCATCAAATCCCGGAACTCACGGCCGGTGGCGCCCCAATCCTGTGACGTCGCCAGCTTCTCGGCGGCAGCCACGATCTGCTCCTTGACCAGTTTGGTGGCGCCTTGGCGCTTGTCCAACTCGGCGAAGAAGGTGCGCCGCTTGCGGTCGAAGCCGGCGCGGGCGTGCGAGAAGCGCCGCCACAGCTCGTCCTCGGTCGCCCGGTCGATCTTTGGACCTGTGCGTTGCGCTTCGCGCCAGGTGTCGAGGATCTCGCGCAGTTCGGTCGAGGCCCGTTTCCAGTTGATCTGCTCGCTGTGCTGGTCGGCGATGGCCTCGGCCTGCTCCACCAGGGCGGTGCGATCCGCTAAGGCCTGGGCCTTGGCCGCCGCCCGCTCGGCCTCGACGCGCTGGCGCACGGCCGCCGCCTGGGCTTTGACGGCGCGGAAACGCGCGCGCAGACCTTCCAAGTCGCCGACGGCCGCCGGTTCGGCCAGCGCCTGCTTGAGGGTCGCCAGCGTTTGGTCGATGTCCTTCTGCGTCAGGCTCTCGACCCGCGCCTCGAACAGTTTGACCTGGGCTTCGAGGTCGAGGAAGCGCCGCGCGTAGAGCGCCAGCGCCTCGGGCGCCCCGACGCCGGGGAACTGCCCAACGGCCCGCTCCGACTTGCCTTCCTTGACGTAGACGGTGCCGTCCGCCTCGACCCGGCCCCATTCGCTCGCCCGGGCGACGTCTTCTTCGGCGTGGGCTGGGACAACGATCGGTTTGGTCACCGCCGGCGCGCCTGCGCGCGGGCCGGGCCGGGGGATCGCCCGCGGCCCCGGTTTGGCGGCCAGGACGCTCGGCTTGGGCGTGGCCGGCGCCGGTTCGTCGCCCGATGCCGTCGCCGCGGCTGGCGCTTCGGGCTCGCTGGGCGCTTCGGGCTGGCTCGGCGCTTCGGGCTGGCTGGGCGCTTCGGGCGTTGGTTCGGGCGCGGCCGTCTCAGGCGCGTCGGCTGGCTCCGGCTCGGGCGCGGGCTCCGGCTCGGGGGCTGGCGCGTCAATTAGCGCGGGCGCTGGCTCGGGGGCTGGCTCGGGCTCGGGCGCTGGCGGGTCAATTAGCGCGGGCGCTGGGTCCGCCTCGGTGGCTGGCGGGTCGGCTGGCGTGGCCTCCGGCTCCGGCTCGGGGGCTGGCGCGTCAATTAGCGCGGGCGCTGGCTCGGGGGCTGGCTCGGGGGCTGGCTCGGGCGCTGGCGGGTCGGCTGGCCCCGGCTCGGGGGCTGGCGGGTCGGCTGGCTCTGGCTTGGGGCTGGCGGACTGTTCGGCTGCTGGAAGGGGGTTGACGGCATCGTCGGCAGGGGAAACCGGGCCGGCGCTGGCGTCGGGTGGGGTGCTCACTGTAGTTCAATCCCATCGATCGTGACGGTGGTGGCGGGCTGCCCGTCGCTGCCGCCGTCGGCTGTGCCTGCGGCGGCCACGGCCTCGATGGCTTCGAGGCCCGACGTGACATGCCCAAAGACACTGTATCCGCCGGGGATGGTGCTGTCTTGGTAGGTGATGAAAAACTGGGCGCCTTGGGAGTCCTCGGCCGAGGCCCGGGCCATGGCGATGGTGCCCGCCGGGAAGACCCCGTCCTCGGGGACGTTCTCCAGGGGGCCGAACTGGTAGCCGGGATTGTCCGTGCCATCGCCGGTCAGCGACCCGCACTGGAGGACATAGATGCCGTCCGTGGTGAGCCGGTGGCAGTTGGAGGCGTCGTAGTAGCCGTCGCGGGCGAGTTGGACGAAGTTGGCGGTGGCCTGGGGGGCGGCCACCCCGTCGAGGGTGAACTCGACGTCCCCGACGGACAGGCGCATCACGCCGGACCATTCGCGCCCCTCGGCCAAGGCCGGGTCCGGCGCAGCCGAATACGTCGCCTTGTCGCTCGGCGTGCCGGTCGTGTCGGTGGCGTCAATCGCGTCAGTGGCGTCCGTCGCGTCAGTGGCGTCCGGGGTGTAGACGATGTCCGTCTCGACCGGGTCGCTGGCCTGGTCGCGGCTTGACAGCACCGAGGTCACCACCACCGCGGCCAGCCCGCCAACGGCCACCGCCGCGACCGTGACGCCGGCGATGATCTGGTTGCGCCGGCGCCGCCGGGCGTTGACGATCATCCGCTGCTGGCGGGCGAGAGCCTTGCGGCGAGCCTTTTCGCGCTTCAAATCACGTTTGGCCATCATGCCTGAGAACCTCCATCAACTTTGACAACAACCGGCGACCGAGAAGTCTATCGGTCGTGGCTCCATTACCCTTGAGAACGCCTTTGTCAAGGTCACACAAATCAGGTCACCAACCCCAGAAAGGCGGCGCCATGAATCGTCCGCGACCGCTCTCCGGCTTCCCGGAATGGCTGCCGCCCGGCCGGGCTGTCGAACGCCACATCATTGACACGCTGGCGGGCGTCTTCGCCCTGCACGGATTTGTTGAGATCGAGACCAGGGCCGTCGAGCCGCTGGCCGACCTCTTGCGCAAGGGTGAGACCTCGAAAGAGGTCTATGTCTTGCGCCGCCTCCAGGACGCCGACCGCACCGGCTACGACGCCAAGACCCTGGGGTTGCACTTCGACCTGACGGTGCCTCTGGCCCGCTACGTCCTGGAGAACGCCGGGCAGCTTGATTTCCCCTTCAAGCGCTACCAAATCCAGAAGGTCTGGCGCGGGGAACGCCCTCAGGAGGGCCGTTTCCGGGAGTTCGTTCAGGCGGACCTCGACGTGATCGGGCTGGGGGAACTGCCCTTCCACTACGAGGTCGAACTGCCGCTGACAATGATCGAGGCGCTGACGGCGCTGGGCGTGGGCGACTTCCGCGTCCTCGTCAACAACCGCAAGGTGGCCGAGGGCTTCTACCGCGCCATCGGGATCGACCGGCCGGAGCAGATCGACGCCGTGTTGCGCTGGATCGACAAACTCGACAAGATCGGCCCGGGCGGGGTGGCCGAAGGCCTTGGCGCCGAGGGCCTGAGCCCGGCTCAGGCGCAGGCCGCGCTCGATTTGGCGGCCGTGTCCGGGAGCGACCCGGCCGCCGTGGTGGCGTCGGTGCGCAGGTTGGCGGACACCGCCGCCGATGCCGTCCGCCGGGCGGGGGACACGACCGGCGGCGCGCTCGCAGCAGTCGGGAACGGGCTGTTGGAAGATGGGCTGGCGGAATTGGGCGCGTTGCTTGAGGCCGCGAGGCGCCGGGCGCCGGGCGCGGTCGTGGCCGATCTCAGGATCGCCCGCGGCCTGGACTATTACACCGGCTCGGTCTATGAGACGACCTGGCTGGGCCAGGAATCGCTGGGCTCGGTCTGCTCCGGCGGCCGCTACGACTCGCTGGCCTCGGCCGGGAACCAGTCCTACCCCGGGGTGGGGCTCTCGATCGGGGTGTCGCGGCTGGTCAGCCGCGTGCTGGCGTTGGGTTTGCTGGCGCCCAGCCGAACCTCGCCGGCGGCGGTGCTGGTGGCCGTGGCGGACGAGGCGACACGGGGGGACTCGGACGCGATAGCCGCCCGCCTGCGGGCGCGAGGCGTGGCGGCGGACGTGGCGCCCACGGCCGCCAAGTTCGGCAAGCAGATCAAGTACGCCGAACGGCGCGGCATCCCGTTCGTCTGGTTCCCAGCCGCCGATGGCGTGGGCGACCAGGTGAAAGACATCCGCTCAGGCGCCCAGGCGGCGGCCGACGCCGCCAGTTGGACGCCGCCGCCGGCCGACCGGCGGGTGGCCTTCGCCCGCGGCGGCTAGGATTCTTTGCCGTGCTACGTACTCACGGCTGCGGCAGTCTGCGGCCCGAACAGATCGGCCAAACCGTCACCCTGGCGGGCTGGGTGGCTTTCCGGCGCGACCACGGCGGGGTGGCGTTCATCGACTTGCGCGACGCCTCCGGGGTGGTGCAGGTCGTCATCCATGACGAGGCCACCGCCCGCCAACTCCGCGCCGAATATGTGCTCCAGATCAAAGGCCTGGTCAGGCGCCGCCCGGAGGGCAACGACAACCCCGAGTTGCCGACCGGCCAAGTCGAGGTCGCGGCCGAGGACGTGCTGGTCCTGAACCCGTCCAAGGCGCTGCCCTTCCCGATCGACGAGCACGTCGAAGTCGGTGAGGAAACCCGGCTCAAGTACCGCTACCTGGACCTGCGCCGGGCCGGGCCGGCGGCGGTGTTGCGGCTGCGCTCAGAGATCAGCCGCGTGACGCGCGAAGTGCTCCACGCCGAGGGCTTTGTCGAGATCGAGACTCCTACGCTGACGCGCTCCACCCCTGAGGGCGCGCGCGACTTCCTGGTGCCGGCCCGCCTGGCGCCGGGCAAATGGTACGCGCTGCCGCAGTCGCCGCAGTTGTTCAAGCAGTTGCTGATGGTCGCGGGCATGGAGCGCTACTACCAGATCGCCCGCTGCTACCGCGACGAGGACTTCCGCGCCGACCGCCAGCCCGAATTCACCCAACTCGACATCGAGATGTCCTTCGTGGAACAGCAGGACGTGATCGCGGTGGCCGAGTCTGTCTTGCGCGCCATCTGGCGGTTGATCGGCCACGACATCCCCGCCATCGAACGCCTGACCTACGCCGAGGCGATGCGCCGCTTCGGCTCCGACAAGCCGGACCTGCGCTACGGCCTGGAACTGGTCGAACTGGCGGACTTCTTCGCCGACACGCCGTTCCGGGTCTTCCAGGCCGCCTACGTCGGGGCCGTCGTCATGCCCGGCGGCGCCTCCCAGCCCCGGCGGACCTTCGACGCCTGGCAGGAGTGGGCCAAGCAGCGCGGCGCCCGCGGCCTCGCCTACGTCACCTTCGGGCCGTCCGGCGAGTTGGGGGGCCCGGTGGCCAAGAATTTGTCCGATGCCGAGCGGGCCGGTTTGGCGCGGGCCACCGGCGCCCAGCCGGGAGACTGCGTCTTCTTCGCGGCCGGCGCCCCGGGGCCGTCGCGGGCGCTCCTGGCGGCCGCCCGGGCGGAGATCGCCGCCCGCTTGGGCTTGGCCCGGCCGGGGGAGTGGTCGTTCGTTTGGGTGGTCGACGCGCCGCTGTTCAAGCCGGTCGGCGAGGACGATGACGTGGCCGTTGGCGCCGGGCGGTGGACGGCCGTCCATCACGCCTTCACCAGCCCCACCCCGCAATGGGTTGAACGCTTCGAGGAGGACCCGGGCGCGGCCCTCGCCCGCGCCTACGACATTGTCTGCAACGGCAATGAGATCGGCGGCGGCTCCATCCGCATCCACCGCGCCGATGTCCAGCGGCGCGTCTTCGATGTGATGGGCATCTCGCCGGCCGAGGCGCAGGAGAAGTTCGGCTTCCTGCTGGACGCCTTCCAATACGGCGCCCCGCCGCACGGCGGCATCGCCTTCGGCTGGGACCGGATCGCGGCGCTGGTGGCCGGGGCCGATTCGATCCGCGACGTCATCGCCTTCCCCAAGTCAGGCGGCGGGTTCGACCCGCTGACCGGCGCGCCCGCGCCGATCACCCCCGCGCAGCGCCTGGAGGCCGGGGTCGACTTCCAGCCGGAGGCCTGACCAGGGGTTATTGCTTGGGGTTCCTACCCGTTGTCCTTACCTGGCCGGGCCTGACGCTGGGACTGGGCGCACGGCATCGGGCGGCTGGGCGTCGCTCAATCGTTGAGACGGAACTTGGCGTGGAGACGGGCGAGCGGGCGCGGCGCCCACCAATTCCAGCGGCCGAGGACGGTCATGGTGGCCGGCACCAGCAGCATGCGCACCAAGGTGGCGTCGAGCAGGACGGCCAAGGCCAGGCCGAGCCCGATCTCCTTGATCATCACCAGGCGCCCGGCCGCGAAGCCGAGGAAGACCATGACAATGATGAGCGCGGCCGAGGTGATGATGCGGCCGGAGTGCTGCAGGCCCTGGCTGACGGACAGTTGCGAGTCGTGGTTCTGGTCCCACGACTCCTTGATCCGCGATATCAGGAAGACCTCGTAATCCATCGCCAGGCCGAAGCCGAAGACCAGCAGCAACACCAAGATGTAGCTTTCGATCCCACCCACGGCCGTGTAACCGAGCAGCCCGGACAGATGGCCGCCCTGGAAAACCCAGGTGACCACGCCCAGGCAGGCCAGCAGCGACAGGGCGTTGGTGACCAGCGCCTTGAGCGGGATCAGGATCGAACCGGTGAACAAGAACAGCAAGACGAAGGCCGCCCCCGCGACCACGGCCAGGGCCGCCGGCGCGCCGGCGGCGAGCTGGTCCTCGAAGTCGAGCAGGCGGGCGGCCGGGCCGGTGACGTAGATGTTGTAGTCGGGTGGCTCCAGGTCGCGGATTTGGCGCACCGCCGCCCTGGCCTGCGGGCCTTCCGGGTCGCCCGCCGTCACCGCCAGCGTCACCTCGACATAGCCGTCCTGTTGGACGGCGGCCGTCCCGTCCGCCGTCAACTCGAGTTCGGTGTTCTTGATCTGGCTGAGGGCGTCCCGGGCGAACTTCTCGGTGTCCTGGGCGCTGCCCGTCGAAACGACCTGGATGGCGTCGACGCTCGACATCGGGTAATCGTCTTGGAGTTTCTCCAAGAAGGCGCGCTGCTGGGAGTCCTGCGGCAGCAACTCGACCGTCGAGTTGCGCAGTTCGATGTCGCGCACCGGCAACGCCAGCAACACCATCACGGCCAGGACCCCGCCCATGACCCACCACGGCCGCTTTTGGACGGCGGTCGCCAGCCGGGAGAAGACGCCGGTGTCCGGGGACACATCGGAGACCTTGGCATAGATGAGGGACAAGCCCGGGATGCGGCTCAGCGGCGAGGGCCGGATCAGGCGCTGGCCGCCCAAGACCAGCAGGGCCGGCACCAAGGTTGTGGCGCTGGCCAGCGCCAACAGCACCACGGTCAATCCGGCCAGACCGTAAGCGTGCAGGATCGAAGTCTCGAAGGCCATCAGGCCGGCGATGCAGACCGCGATCGTCAAAGCCGAATAGAACACCGTCCGCCCGGCCGTGGTGATGGTGGCGGTGACGGCGGGGCCGATGACGCCGCGGGCGGCGGTCGCGCGCGGGGCCCGGCCGGCGTGGCTGGTTCGGCCGGTTCGGCTGGTTTGGCCGGCGTCATCGGCCTGGCCGGTCTGGTCGGTCTGGTCGGCCTGGCCGGTCTGGCCGGTCTGGTCGGTCCCGCCGGTTTCGTTTGGCTGGTCAGGCGCCGCCGCCAGGCGGCGGGCCTCCTCCCTGAAGCGTGACACCACCAACAGGCCGTAGTCGATTGACAAGCCCAAACCGACCAGCGAGATGACGTTGATGACCGATGTGTGGATGTCCGTCACATAGGTGAAGCCGAAAACCGCCCCCATGCAGGTCAGGATCGAGGCCAGAGCGCCAACGACGGGCATGGCGGCGGCCAGGAAACCGGCGAACACCAGCACCATCACGACCAGGGCCACCGGCAGCGAGATGAACTCGCCCAGTTCCAGATCGTGCCTCATGTCACTGAGGATCTCGTCCAGGATCAGACGCTCGGAGCCGACCACGGCCGTGACGCCATCGACCGCCGCCGCGAGGTCGCCGGAGGCTTGACGCAGGCGGGCGACAACAGCGTCCGCCGCCTCGTCCTCCTGGTCCTCGGACAAATCCTTGGCTATGTCCACGGTCATCAGGAAGCCGTCGTTGTCCTTGGCCGCCATCGAGCGCACGGCCGGGTTGGCGAGCGCGCACTGGGCGGCCTCCGGGCTGGTCAAATCGATCGCCGGATCGGCGCAGAAAGTCGGGTTGAGCGGGTCTATGACCATGGGATAGCCGTCCGGGCGGCTGGCCACACCGTCGATGGCCGCCAAGTCGGCGCGGACCTTCACCAGCGCCACGCTGATCTTTGCCACCGCCGCCGTGTCGTCCAAATCCAAGCCGCTGACCGCCATCGTGACCGACTGGGACGAGGCGGCGCTGTCCTGAACCAGTTCGTCCGCCTCGGCCGACTCGGAGTCGACCGCCTCCGGCGCGCCCGAGTTCACCCTGTCGAACAAACCTTGGCCGGTGACCCCGAAGATGGCCAGGCCCACGCCGCCGGCCATCAGCACCGCCCAGGCGGCTATGGTGATCAGCGGGTGGTTGGTGATGCATCTGGCAAGGTGGCGAAACACGGGTTCAAGGCTATGCCATGGCGGGCGTCGGCGGCGGCGGACCGGCCAAACGACCCCGGCGCACTGGGCGTGACCCCGGGCGCATGACCCCGGGGGCGTGACCCCGGGGCGCGAGCCGGGGCGGTGGGACTCGGGCGCGGCCACGGCTGGCGCTCTAAGCTGGGCCGGTGGACTTGTTCGATTCGGCCCTGGCTTCGCCCGCCGCCGGCGAGGTCGATCCCCGGGCGCCGCTGGCGGTCCGGATGCGTCCCCGCGACCTCAACGAATTCACTGGTCAAAGCCACCTCCTAGCACCCGGCTCGCCGTTGCGGCGACTGATCGATCCGGGCGGCGAGGCTGGGCGGGCGGTGCCCGCCTCGGTCATCTTGTGGGGACCGGCCGGCAGCGGCAAGACCACCTTGGCTTACCTGGTGGCCCGCGGCTCGGGGCGCCGGTTCACCGAGCTGAGCGCCGTCTCAGCCGGGGTCAAGGACATTCGCGCCCTACTTGACCAGGCCAAACGCGCGCTGGCGACCGGCCAGGAGACGGTCTTGTTCATCGACGAGGTGCACCGCTTCTCGAAGGCCCAGCAAGACGCGCTCCTGCCCGCCGTCGAGAACCGCCTGGTCACGTTGATGGCGGCGACCACCGAGAACCCGTCGTTCTCGGTCATTTCGCCGCTGCTGTCGCGCTCCCTGCTGCTGACCTTGGAACCGTTGGGGGACGACGGCATCGGACAATTGGTGGACCGGGCCGTGGCTGACCAGCGGGGCCTTGACGGCACCGTCTCGCTGACGGAACCCGCCCGCGCCGCCCTCGTGCGCCTGGCCGGCGGCGACGCGCGGCGGGCGTTGACCATCTTGGAGGCGGCCGCCGGGACGGCCGCGCTGGGCAAGGCGGACCCGGTCATCGACGTCGGCGAGATCGAGCGCGCGGTCGACGTGGCGGTGGTCCGCTACGACCGCGACGGCGACCAGCACTACGACGTCACCAGCGCCTTCATCAAGTCGATCCGGGGCAGCGACGTGGACGCCGGGCTGCATTACTTGGCCCGCATGATCCAGGCGGGGGAGGACCCGCGTTTCATCGCCCGGCGGCTGATCATCTTGGCGGCCGAGGACGTCGGCATGGCCGACCCGTCCGCCCTCCAGACGGCCGTGGCCGCCGCCCAGGCGGTCCAGATGATCGGCATGCCGGAGGGACGCATCCCGCTGGCCGAGGCCGTGGTCCACCTGGCCACGGCGCCGAAGTCGAACGCCGCCTACCTGGCCATCGACGCCGCCTTGGCTGACGTCCGGGCGGGCAAGGCCGGCCCGGTCCCGGCGCACCTCCGCGACGCCCACTACCCGGGGGCCGCCCGGCTCGGCCACGGCCGCGGCTACCAGTACGCCCACGACGCCCCGGGCGCCGTAGCCGCCCAGGTTTACGCGCCCGACGGGTTGTCCGATGCCGTCTACTACCGACCCAGCGACCGCGGCTACGAGCGCCAGATCGGTTCGCGCCTCGAACGGGTCCGCGCGGTGCTGCGCTCAGCCCGCCCCGACCAGCCCCCCGCCTGAGCCCCGCCCCCCGTCAGACCCGCCCCGACCGGCCCCCCGCCTGAGGCCCGCCCCCCGGCAGCCCCCCGCCTGTGCCCCGCCCCCCGTCCCCGGCAGTTGCGCGGGGCCGGATCTGGAGTGGTCAAATTGACCACTCAACGCGGTTTTGGGCCTCGAGTGGTCAATTTGACCACTCGTGCCGGGGCGCCCTGGGGCCGACGAAAACCGGCGCGACCGCTTGACCAGGCATGACGCGAGAACTGGGTTGGGCGGCATCGGGCAATGGCGGGCTGGGGTGTGGTCAAATTGACCACTCAACGCGGTTTTGGGCCTCGAGTGGTCAATTTGACCACTGGGCGCGGGGGTCAGGATTGGCGCGCGGCCTCTTGGACGGCTTGGTCGGCTTCTTCGATGAGGGCTCGGCTGGCGGCCTCGGCGGCGGCTGCGTCGCCACCGGCCACGGCGGCGGCGATGTCGCCGTGCAGGCGCAATGCGACCGGGTTGGCGGTGGACGGCATCAGCGCCTGCTCGGTGCGGCCGCGCAGGATGGCCTCGACCATGCCGCCCAGGGCGGCGAACATCGGATTGCCGCTGGCTTGGAGCAGCGTCCTGTGGAAACGGATGTCGGCGGCGAGGTAGTCGGCGGCGTCAGCGGCGCGCGAGTGGGCCACCAGGCCGATGGCGGCCTCGGTCAGGGCGGCCCATTGGTCTGGCGTGGCGTTGGCGGCGGCCAGGCGGGCGGCCGTCGGCTCGACGGCGTTGCGCAGTTCGGACAGTTGGAGGATTTGCGCGGCCGTCTCGGGGCCGCGCAGGCGCCAGGCGATCAACTGCGGGTCGAAGACATGCCACTGGTCGGGCGGGTTGACGACCGCCCCGGCGCGCCGCTTGACGGTCACCAGGCCCATCGATTCGAGCACGCGGACCGCCTCGCGGGCGACGGTCCGCGAGGCGTTGGCGGCCGTCACTTCATCGCCGATGGCGATCCGGCTGCCGGGCGGGTAGGCCCCGGAGACGATTCCCATGCCCCAGGCGTCGAGCACGCGATCATGGACGGAGGTGGACACAGCCATTTCGTAATTGTCGCATAAGTGAGCCAAAAAAGCACTAAGGGCACGACCAGTAGGCAATATTACTCATATATGGACTCTAAGAACCCGCCCCGCTTGACAAACATATGCCATATACGACACGATGAGCCGAAAGGTAATCCAAAGCCGGATCGCCCGCGCAAGACAAGTAGGCTCGAAAGCGCGCACCCGTTGCGGGCTTGGCCACAATTGCATCAACAACCGACCCTCAGAGTCTAAGGACGCCGATGTTCACCAGCACTCTCACCCCCGTTGCAATGGCCCTGCCGACCGCCGCCGCGGTCGCCAAAGTCGAACTCGACCAGGGCCGCCTGATCACCTTCGCGGTCATCGGCATAGCCGTCCTGGTGGCCCTCATCACCTGGGCCAAGATCCATCCCTTCGTGGCGCTGCTGGTCTCAGCCCTGGTGATTGGGATCGGCGCCGGCTACGGCGCCACCGCCACGGTGACATCGTTCGCGGACAGCTTCGGCAAGACCATGGCCTCGGTCGGCATCCTGGTGGGGCTGGGCGCCATGTTCGGCAAACTGCTGGCCGACTCGGGCGGCGCCGACCGCATAGTCGAGACCCTGGTGGCGCACTCGTCGAAACGCTCCCTGCCGTGGACCATGGCCCTGGTCGGGGCGCTGATCGGCCTGCCCATGTTCTTCGAAGTCGGAGTGGTGCTGCTGATCCCCGTCATCCTGCTGGTGGCCAAGCGGGCCGAGCTGCCGCTGATGCGTGTGGCCATCCCGACCCTGGCCGGGCTTTCAGCCATGCACGGACTGGTCCCGCCCCACCCCGGCCCGCTGGCCGCGCTGGCCAACTTCGAGAACGGCAACCTCGGCCTGACCTTGATGTTCGGGGTGTTGGTGGCGATCCCGACGGTGATCGTCTCCGGCCCGCTCTTCGCCACGCTGGCCGCGCGCTGGGTGCCGGTGGCCGTGCCTGCTTCGATGACAGCGCTGATCGGCCAGAGCGGCCAGGGCGGCCAGAGCGGCCAGGGCGGCGGCGCCAGCTCGGATGGCTTCGGGGACGATGACGCCCCGGCCGCCGCCGTCCCCAAGTCGCGTCCGTCGTTCGCGGCGGCCGTCGTCTGCGTCCTGCTGCCCGTGGTGTTGATGCTGGCCAACGCCATCTACGAGATCGCCAATCCGGCCCCGGCCGGCGGCGACGAGGTCGCCCCAAGCTGGTTCGGTGCCCTCCTCGGCTTTGTCGGAACACCGACCGTGGCCCTGGCCATCGCCTTGGTCGTGGCCATGGTGGTGCTGGGCCGGGGCGGCAAAATGCCCTGGAGCAAGGTCAACGACTCGGCGGCGGGCGGCCTGCCGGCCATCGCCGGGATCATCTTGATCGTCGGCGCCGGAGGCGGGCTCAAAGGCGTGCTGGTGGACACCGGCATCGGCGACGTCATCGCCACCTTTGTCGAAGGCTCGGCCATCCCGATCACGCTGCTGGCCTGGGTGGTGGCGGTGATCGTGCGCGTCGCCACCGGCTCGGCCACCGTCTCGATCGTGACCACGGCCGGCATTCTGGCCCCGGCCGCCGCCGGGCTCGGCGGCGCCGAAGTCGCCCTGTTGGTGCTGGCGATCGGCGCCGGATCGGTCTTCTTGTCACACGTCAACGACGCCGGCTTCTGGCTGGTGAAGGAGTACATGGGTGTGACGGTGGGCCAAAACTTCAAGACCTGGTCGCTGATGGAGTGTATTTTGTCCGTCACGGCCCTAGTGTTCGTGCTGATAGTCGGCATCTTCGTGTGAGGAGCAAACAATGACCGACCAATCTCTCCCGACCCCACCCAGCGCGCCTACGAGCGCGCTCCAAGGCGACCAAGTGCGGGTCGTCGTCTTCATGGGCGTGTCCGGCTCCGGCAAGACCACCGCCGGGGCGCTCATGGCCGGCCGGCTGGGCTGGGACTTCGCCGAGGCGGACGATTTCCACTCGGACGCCAACGTGGCCAAGATGTCCGCCGGTGTGCCCCTGACCGACCAGGACCGCCTGCCCTGGCTGGAGGCGCTGCGCCAATGGATCGACCAGGAGATCGCCGCCGGCCGGCGCGGTGTCATGACCTGCTCGGCGCTGAAGCGCTCCTATAGGGAGCTGCTGCGGGCGCCCGGGGTGGTGTTTGTGCACATGGCGGGCTCGCCCGCGACGGTCGAGTCCCGGCTGGGCGCGCGGCAGGGGCATTTCATGCCCGCCAGCCTCCTGGCCTCGCAATACGCCGACCTGGAGCAACTGGACCCGGATGAGGACCATGTGACCGTGGACCTGGACCGGGGACTCAGCCCCGGCCAAGAGGTCGACTTCGTGATCGAGCGGCTCGGGCTGGCCGGGGGCCCGGCGGGCGCCATCGGGATGATCGGGCTCGGCCGCATGGGCGGCAACATGGCCGCCCGCCTGCGCGACCACGGCATCGCCGTTTGCGGCTTCGACGCCTCCGCCACCTCGGCCCGCGACGTCGACTCGTTGGAGGCGCTGGTCAAAGCCCTGCCAGCGCCCCGATTGGTGTGGGTGATGGTGCCGGCGGGCGCGCCCACCGACCAGACCATCACCCGCTTGGCCGAGTTGCTGGAGCCCGGCGACCTGGTCGTTGACGGGGGCAACTCGCCCTACAGCGACGATGCCGTCCACGCCGCCCAGTTGGCCGAGCGCGGCGTCCACTTCGCGGACGCCGGCGTCTCCGGCGGCGTTTGGGGACGCCAGAACGGTTACGCCCTGATGGTGGGCGGCGACCAGGCCGATGTCGAACGGGCCATGCCTGTCTTCACCGCCTTGGCGCCGGCCGGCGGCGGCTTTGTCCACGCCGGCGCCGTTGGCGCCGGGCATTTCGCCAAGATGGTCCACAACGGCGTCGAATACGGCATGATGCAGGCCCTCGGCGAGGGCTACGACCTGCTTGGGGCCAGCGGGCTGATCGACGATCCGGATGGCGTTGTGGCGTCCTGGCAGGAAGGTTCGGTGGTCCGCTCCTGGCTGTTGGACCTGCTGGTCCAGGCGCTGAAGGCGGACCCCGGCCTGAAACACTACGCCGCCCGGGCCGAGGATTCCGGCGAGGCCCGCTGGATGATCGAGGCCGCCCTCGACTTGGGCGTGCCGCTGCCGGTCACGGCCGCCAGCCTGTACGCCCGCCAGGCCTCCCAGCGCCGCGACAACCCCGCCATCCGCGTCGTCTCGGCCCTGCGCGCGCAGTTCGGCGGCCACCCCGTCGCCCACACCGGCGCCCCGGCGGCCCCCGCCGCCTGAGCGCGCGACCGTCCGGAAGTTGCCCGATGCCGTCCGCCAACGTCACGGTCTTGGTCCGCCTCACAGCGGCGACAGCGGGAGGTCCGCCGGCTGGCGGCGGGACAGGTCCGGTCGCGGCTGGCGCGCGCGAGCGGACGCGGTTGGCCCGGGCGCTGGTCGAGGAGGCGGCGCGGTCGGCGCTGACGGGGCTGACCGGGGTGACGGGGCCGGCGGCATCGGGTGATGCGGCGTCCGGCGGGCTGACCGGGCCACGCAAACTGACCGGGCCGGGCAAGCTGACCTGGGCGCGGACCGACGCCGGGCGGCCCTACCTGGTGGAATTGCCGGAATTCTGGTTCTCGATCGCCCACGCCGGGCCGTACGTGGGCGTCGCCCTGGCGGGCGTGGCCTGCGGGTTGGACCTCGAGATCGCCGGGCGAGCGGTGAACCCGGCGCTGGCGCGCCGCTTCGCGCCCGACGAACGCGCCTTCGTTGAGGCGGCGGCGCCGGGGGCGCGCGGGCGGCGCCTCCTGGAGGTCTGGACCAAGAAGGAGGCCTACCTGAAATGGTCCGGCCGAGGGATCGCGGGCGGGCTGGGCGGCTTCTCGACGCTTGATCCGGCGGCGTTGGGGGTGGGGTTCCTGCCGCTGGCGGGCGGACCGCGACGGGACCTGATCGGCTGGGTCTGTTTGGAGGCGGCCGCGGCGCGGCGCGCCAGCCTGCGTCAGGAGTGGCTGGCGCCGTCCCTATGATGGGGGTCGTGTTCAGGGGCGCCGGAACGGTCATCAACATAGTCGCGGTCTTGGCCGGATCGGGCCTGGGCCTGGCGCTCGGCAACCGTTTCCCAGAACGGACGCGGACGCTGGTGACGCAATGCCTGGGGCTGTTCACCATTGTCCTTGGGGCCATGGCCATAGCCGACGGGCTCAGCCCGGCGCTGACCGAGGAGGTCGGCGCCCAAGCGCCGATGCTGATTGTGCTGGGAGCGCTGCTCGTTGGCGCGGTCCTGGGGTCGCTGGCGCGCCTGGAGGAACGCATCGGCGCCGGGGCCGAATGGCTGCGGCGCAAACTGGCGCGCGGCGCCGAACCGGGGCGGTTCAGCGAGGGACTGGTGACGGCGACGCTGTTGTTCTGCGTCGGGCCGCTGTCGATCCTGGGATCGCTCAGCGACGGGCTGGGGCGCGGCGCCGAGCAGTTGATTGTCAAATCTGTGCTCGACGGGTTCGCGGCGGTCGCCTTCGCCTCGACCCTGGGCGTGGGGGTCGCCTTCTCGGTCCTGCCTCTGGCGCTCTACCAAGGCTCATTGACCCTGTTGGGGCTGGGGCTGGGGGAGTTCTTGTCGGCTGGCCAAGTCGACGCCTTGGGTGCCGCCGGCGGGGTCATCCTCTTGGGGCTCGGCATCCGCCTGGCCGGGTTGAAGAAGATCGCGGTCGCGGATCTCTTGCCAGCCCTGGTCTTCGCGCCGCTGCTGGCCTGGTTGGTCGGCTTGGGCCGCTAGCGCCGAGTTGGCGGGCGCCGCCTCGGCCACGGCCGGCGCGGCCAGAGCCGGGCGGACACGGGAACCTGGCCGGACCCGGGAACCGGGCGGACGGCATCGGGCGAGGTCAGTCGCTGGCGGACGCGAAGGCGGCGGCCAGAGCCGGGCGGACACGGGAACCGGGCCGGACCCGGGAACCCGCGCGGACCGGGGAACCGGCGCGGACACGGGAACCCGGGCGGACGGCATCGGGCGAGGTCAGTCGCTGGCGGCCGCGAAGGCGGCGGCCAGTCTCTGAACCAAGGCGCCTGGCGCGGCCAGATCGCCGTAAACGGCCTCGACCGTGCGCCAGCCGAGGGCGCCCAGTTGGCTGCGGCGCTGGAAGTCGGAGAAAGCTTGGGCCTGATTCTCGAAATGCTGGCGGCCCTGGAACTCGAGGTCGATTTTCAATTCGGGCCAAGCCAAGTCCAGGAATCGGGTCGAACCGCCGGCTGCCACAGGATGATTGACCTCCGGGACGGGGAAGCCCGCGTCCCAGACGATCAGTCGCAGCCAAGTCTCGGTCAGCGAGTCCGTGCCCGCCCGCGCGTGGGCGGCCAACTCGCGGATGGTCCGCACGCCGCGCCGCCGGCCGAGGCCCGCGATGTGGTCGCGGAACTGGTCCTCCGTCAACTTCGGGTTCTGCCGCCGCATCAGCGCGTCCGCGACCTGGATCGCCTCAAGAAAGCGCCGCTTGCCAGGGTCGACGAACAGTCCCCGGGCGGTAGGGCGCCGCTCGCCGCCGGGCAGCCAGGGGTGTTCCAGCGCCAAGGCCGTTGCCACCTGGGCCCAGCAGTGCGCCGGGTGGGCGATGGCAATGGCGGCGGGGCGCGCCGACCATCGCTCCGGGGCCCGCGCCTCGCGGTGCACCACCAGCCCGGGACGCCTCGGCCCGCGCCACGAAGCCGGCGTCACCAGCACATGCACCGCCTCTTGGGCCTGGGCCGCGAGCGCCTTGGGCAGTTCGGCGCCGATCAGCGCCAAGGCCGTCAGCCCGCACACGAGGGCGCCGGGCGGCGAGATCGCCAACGCCGCCCGGGCGCGGTTGGCGAGGCTGTTCGGGTCGTCCTCGGCGCCGGCGCCGACGTACACGCCGCGCCACAACCGCTGCCCATCGATCCGCACGCGCCTGGCTTGGCCGCGCCCCATTCCTCTGACCCGCTCGATCGCGTCCACGCTGACAGTCTCTTGGTCCGCACGCCCTTCGCGCCACCCGATTCCGCTGTCGGCGAAGCCCCGGGGGCGGTGGTCCGCCGGGCCGCATTTGACGCCGCCCGATGCCGTTCGGCTGGGTTTTCGCGTTGTCGCAGGTCAGGCGGTTGTCTGGGTTTGGGGTCGCCCGGGGGCGGCCGTGGCCGAGTGGTCAAAATTACCACACGAGGGCAAAAAACGCGGTGATTTGTGAATTTTAACACAGCTCAGGCGGCGGTCGG
>JAITJZ010000024.1 GCA_031278655.1 Bifidobacteriaceae bacterium | reverse complement strand
CCACGATGCTCGGTGCCGCCATCAAGGTCGCGGCCGAGCACGGTAGGCCGTCGCGGCTGGTGGCGCCGACCCTGCGGGCGGCGCAAGTCGCGCGCGAGGAACTTGGCGTGCCCGCAACCTCGGTTGCCACGCTCGTCCACTCGCATGGATGGCGGTGGAGCCAGGACGGCGTGTGGACACGCCTCAGGCCGGGCGACACCGACCCCGACACCGGCCGCCAGTACACCGGCCCACCCCAGGACGCGCGGCTGGCACCAGGCGAGCGGGTGATCGTGGACGAGGCCGGGATGCTCGACCAAGACACCGCCTGTGCCCTCTTGACCGTCACCCATCAGGCCGGGGCGACGGTCGCGCTCGTCGGCGACCGCGCCCAGCTACCCGCTGTTGGCCGTGGCGGCGTGCTCGACATGGCCGCCCAGATCAGGGGCCGCGCCTACGACATGACCGAACTCCACCGGTTCGCCGACCCCGACTACGCGGCCCTCACCCTTGACATGCGGGACCGGGAGAACCCCGGCGACGTGTTCGACCACCTCACCGCGATGGGCCTCGTCACCCTTCACGATGGCGACGACGCGGCCAGCCAGCAAATCGCCGCCCGAGCCCAGGACGGCGAGGCGATCACCGTCGCCACCAACGACCAGGCCGCCCAACTGAACGAGCGCATCCGCGCCCGACGGGTCGAACACGGAGAAGTGGACGACACCGCCACGGCGACCGGACAGGACGGGTTGCCTATCGGAGCCGGCGACCTCATCCAGACCCGGAAGAACGACAGCGGCCTGAGGGTGGCGAACCGGCAGCAATGGATCGTCCAACACGTCACCGACGACGGCTCGGTCTACGCCCGCGAGGCCGCCAGCGACCGGAAACACCCTCGCGCAGTCGCTCTCCCGGCCGAATATGTGGGCGAGCACGCGCACCTGTCCTACGCCGCTACCGCCTACGGCGTCCAAGGCGCCACCGTGGGAACCGCGCACACCCTCCTGTCGGAGGCGACCAGTGGGGCCGGCGTCTACGTCGGCACGACCCGCGGCCGGCAGCGAAACCAGCTCCACATCGTCGCGCAAGACCTCGCAGAGGCGCGGGCGCAGTTCATCGAGGCGATGCAACGCGACCGGGCTGACCGCGGCCTCGACCACGCCACCGCCCAAGCCGCTGAAGCGGTGCGCGGCCTGGGGCAAAGCGGGGTCGGACATGACGACACGCGCAACGTCCGCATTGGCCTGCGGTGGCGTTTCGCTCTCGTCTTGGGGCACTGCCATTCCGGCGGCCCTCTCCTGCAAGGCCGTTGTCAGGTTCCCGTCGGATTCCCGATTAACACAGTAAGAAGTCAGCTTCGACGCTGGCCGCGGCCCGCAACCGCGGGACGGTGGTCTCGCCGACTCTGAGGACAAAGGCGAGACTGAAAGTCAGAACGAACAGAAAGTGAGTCCGCAATGAAGAAATCAACTAGGCTGATCCCGGCGACCTTCGCGGCGATCGCTCTCGCACTCGGCGTGGCAGTGGCATTGCCTGCAGCACACGCCCAGGCCGCCACTCTCAACGGATGCACGCTGAGCGCTACCATCCCCGTCGACGACAACACGAACGTTTGGTCAACCGCCTCCCTTTCGTGTTCAACGTCGAAGGCCCTTAACGTGAGGGCAGCGCTCGACGAGAAGGTCGGACCGATCTGGGACAACGTCGAACAGGGCTGGAGCGCGTGGGAAGCGAAGCAGGGAACATCCGTCTCGAAGAAGAGGACAGTCGGATGCAACGGTCACGGGACCGACGTGTGGCGTGGCCGGGCGGGCGGAATCGTTAACGGCACATCGGGCGAGACCACCTCGAGCACCACGAGCATCACCTGTTAGTCTGACGCTGTGAGGCCACCCCAGATGAACAGGAATGCCCTGCGCAGGTTCCGGAGGCGCGCGCCGGCGGGCGATGAGACCCCGGTCACACCTCCGGCGCCTATCCCCGGCAGCAGTTCAGGTGGAGGCGAACTGCTGGCGTCTCCCGCCGGTACTGTTGGCGGCCCGGCCGCTGCCTGGGCGCCCGCCAGCGGCCGCGGTCGGCGCGGCCTTCTGTTGATCGGCGTCGCCGCGGTGGCTGTCGTGGGTTGGCCTTTGGGCGGCTGCCAGGCAGGGGCCGATGTGGTCGGCGCAGACCCGGCCGAGGTCACGGCCGAGCAGTACAGGCAGGCAGTCGAGGACACCAGAGACTGCCTGGATGAGCAAGGTTTCCAAGTGTCTGACGTCGGCGAGGGTTCGGCTGGTGTGCTGCTGTCGTTCACTTGGGAGTCAGCGGAAGGCGCGCCGGAGGCATACGGCTCTTGCTACGAGGAGCACTTGAAGGTAATCGAGCATCATTGGTTCCATTCGAACGTGCCGTCCGGGAGCGAGCGGGATGCGATGGTGGGCGAGTTCAGGGAGTGCTTGGCCGGAGTCGGCGTTAACGTCTCTGCGGTGCCGCTGACCGACGATCTGGCGGAGCTTCTGGTCGCCATCCAAGAACAAATCGACGATGAGAGCGAAGAGTTTGCCGATGTTTTGCTGTGCATAGACGATTATCGTCTCCTATACCCAGAAGGAGTGCTGCCGCTGTGAGCGAACGTG
The DNA here is from genome assembly GCA_031278655.1 of Bifidobacteriaceae bacterium. GTDB lineage: Bacteria > Actinomycetota > Actinomycetes > Actinomycetales > WQXJ01 > JAIRTF01. The sequence goes on along the minus strand of JAITJZ010000024.1, from coordinate 1,987 downwards.
GGCGGTTGACACCGGCTAGACGGGCCTCCCACCTCGCGGCAGCACTGATAGCGGCGGGCACCTTGCTGCTTATGGTCGGGTGCAGCGCGGGGGGTGAGGGGGATGTCGCCACCCTGGGCTCTCCCATCGTCGAAGGATCGGCTGGACCTGACGCAGCGATTGACGCGCTTGTCTCGTGTCTGGGGGCCGCCGGATTGCCTGCCCGGCTCGAAGGTGCCGAGGATCTGACCGAGCTTGGTTGGGTTGAGGGCCACGACGTCTTCGCGACAGCCCACGGCAGGGATTGGATGATCAGGGACTTCTCGCAGGACTACGACGAAGCCGACACCACTGCCGATTACGCGCGATTCTTGGGCGAGCACCAGCCCGAAGGCGCGCATCCGTACGGGCTGGAGGTCGATGGTGTCGACTATTCGGAGGTGTTCGGCGAATGCATTGAAGCGTCCGGGTATGCGCCATCTTCGGGCGATACCAATGTGAGATCTGAGTTGGTGGCGAAACAGGCTCTCGCGGGAATCACAAACGACTGGCTTACCTGCGCCCGAGAAAACGGATACCCCGATTGGGCTGATGTGGAAGCGGGGAAAGCCGACAGCTGGGTCACAAGCCCCACCTGGTTCATCCCTCTCAGCATGTCAACCGATGAGTTGCGGGAACTCTTGGTGTCTTGCCCGAATTTCGACGAGGAAACAGCCGAGCGTCTTGAGGACACTGCTTTCAACTGGGACGCAGACTTCGCAGCGCACCCGGCGATTCAGGTCGAACCGCCTCCGCCGCCGTCAATCGGCGGCGAAACAGACCTGGCGGCGCAAGATGACTACGCTCATTATCAAGAGCTGGTGGCCGTGCTCGGCGAGGCGGAATCGGAGTTTTACGCAAGGCGCGCCGATGATCAGGAACCCGCGCGATAGCGTGTGAATCGAGGGCCAGCTATGAAGTCGCGCCATGTTTCCGGTCCGAGTCGGCAGAGGTCGAGCGGGAAGCAAGGCGGCATCGCCTGGGCAGTTGGGTTGGAAGTGCGACACCATAGCTGTGCCCGGCGCCTCTCTCGACCCGTCCGTGGGCGGCCCCACAGGGTGGGGACGTGGCCCGCGCTGCGGATCGTGGTGGAGGACTTGGGCGATGACATCTACGACGCGGTGGTGCTGGTGGACGACATCACCGTTTCGGCGGTCCCGCACTAAACCCGACCGGACAGCGTTGGCAATGGTCGAAAGGGCGGGGGTCTGATGGTTGTTCGCTCGGTCAGGAAGACTGCGGCCGTCGCGGCGGCGCTGGGTTTGGCGTTGGCCTCGGCCGCCTGCGGCCAAGTCGGCGGGAATGGCGTCCCGCGGGGGCCTGGGGCCCAAGGGCCGCCCGGCCCCTCAGAGCAGGTGTCGCTGAAGTTCGAGGAGCAGGCGACCCTCGACGATCTCAGTTGGGGCATCGCTGGCCCCGCCGAGAAGTGGATCCTGACGGCGGCGAACTGGCGAAGGCTTTGGCCGACACAGGTGTGTGGAAGGATGCGCCGTTGGAGGCCGAGGCGGTGGAGGTGCCCACGATCCCGGAGGGCCAGACCGCTTTGCTCTATTTTGTCGGCGACCGGCCGGGTTCGGCGGTGGTGGACTCGACGGCGGCCGTTTTCGAGTCCGACGGGGAGTGGACGGTGGTGGTTGAGCGTGCTGACTCCGGTGCCGGGGGGACAAATGATGTCATCCCCGAGCGGCATTTGGCGTTTGTGGACGCGCCTGCATATTCTGACGGTTGAGAGCCAGTGTTCCAGGTGCGACTGGGCAGCCGGTCCGATGGCAACTTGCGTCATGTCGCCTTCGACATTGAGCGGAATCGCCATCTCAACGACCGTCGCCGGAAGAGAGGGTCCCCCAACCTCGTAGGCGGCGCTCTGATGGCGCGGTTGGCGGTTCTCATCGGGGAAGACCTTGTCCGCCAACTCGAACAGCAGGTGGACGATCTCCAGATCCGGGCCGTGCTCTGCCTGGTGGAAACA
>JAITJZ010000023.1 GCA_031278655.1 Bifidobacteriaceae bacterium | reverse complement strand
AGGAGCAACCGCGGGAACCCCGGCCCAGCCGACCGTCCCCAACCATGCACCCAACCGGCTCCGGCCCGCAAACTTTCCCCCATCGCGGCGCCCGGGAACCGGGCCGGGTGGCTGTTGTGAAGTCCTACCCGGTGCGTTTGTCGCCGGGTGACCGTGAGTGGCTGGAGGGCGTGGTGGCCAGGGGGTCCCATCCGGTGCGGATGGTGGACCGGGCGAAGGTGTTGCTGTGGTTGGACGAGTCGCGGGGGCGGGCGCCGTCGCGCCCGCGGGTCGCGGCCCGGGTGGGGGTGACGACGAACACGGTGTTGAATGTCGCCAGACGGCTTGAGGAGTTGGGCGGGGATGTGCGGGCGGCGGTGGGCAGGAAGAAGGCGTCGCGCCCGCCGGTCGAGCCGAAGGTGACCGGGGACGTGGAGGCCAGGCTGATAATGCTCGCCTGCTCCGACCCGCCGGAAGGGTATGACGCCTGGACGCTGCGGTTGATGGAGAGGCATGTCAAATTGGACGGCGGCCTGCCGGACCTGGACCACTCGACTATCGGCAGGGCGCTAAAAAGGGGGATCTGAAACCGCATCTGGTGGAGTGTTGGACGATTCCCCCGAAGCAGAACGCCGAGTTCGCGGCCCGCATGGAGGACGTCCTCGCCGTCTACGAGCGGCCTCGCGACCCCGCCGCCCCGGTGGTTTGCATGGACGAAAAACCGTACCAGCTGCTCGACGAGGTCCGCGAAGGCATACCCGTGGCGCCGGGACGCCCGGCGAAACAGGACTCGGAGTACGCCCGCCGCGGTACCTGCTCCATCTTCGTCTGGGTCGAGCCGCTGGCCGGTCGCCGCCACATCGACGCCCAACCGACCCGCACCCGCGTCGACTGGGCCCACCAGGTCAAACGCCTGCTGACCGAGGACTACCCCGACGCGCCCAGAGTCGTGTTGGTGATGGACAATTTGAACACTCACACCCTCGGCTCCCTCTACGAGGCGTTCGAGCCCGCCGAGGCGTTCGGGCTCGCCCAGCGCCTCGAAATCCACCACACCCCGAGACACGGCTCCTGGCTGAACATCGCCGAGATCGAGCTGTCCTGCGTCTCCAAGCAGTGCCTGCGCCGGCGGATCGCCGACATCGGCAGACTCAACCGGGAACTCGCCGCCTGGCAAACCGCCGTCAACTCCGACCAGCGAAAAGTCGACTGGCAATTCGCCACCCGCGACGCCCGCATCAAACTCCGCCACCTCTACCCAACAAAATCAGACGCGACACTCTACTAGTCCCGCGGCGGCGACCCTTGGCGATGGGAATCGCGGGCGGCATCGGGCAACTCCCCGCATGCCCGCGGCCGAGCGGTCGCGGGACCGTCACCGGCCCTATGGGCGGCCGGCGGCGACGAACTCCGGAACGTCCGCCGGATCGACGCGGGCCAAGCCTCGCACCGAGTCAAAGTCGCGGTCCGGCGAAACGATGGCGTCCAAGCCGAGGCAGATGGCGGTGGCGGCGTGCACGGCGTCGCGTCCGCGCGCCTGGGCGAGTTCGGCCAGCCGTAGCGACTCGGCCAGCACGGCGCCGTCGAACGGCGCCAGCGTCACCAGTTCGGCGAGATCGCGGCCCTCGGCGGCGGCCGCGGCCGGGTCCGAATTGCGGCGCAGGCGGTGGAAGACGAATTCCTGAATCATCTCGGTCGACGCCACGGCCTCAATCGCCCCGTCTGCGGCCAGAGCCAGCACTCGAGCGCACGCCTCTTTGGCCGGATGCCCGCCGCCGACCGCCAATAGCGGGACGGCTGTGTCGAGCAGGAGGCGGGGCGGGCTTGGCGGCTGTTCGCTCATCGGGCGTCCGCGTCCGGTTCGTCCGGGAGGCCGCCTTCAGGCAGGTGGGAGTCGTGTTTGGCGGTGAGCCAGCGTTCAAGGGTCAAACCCGCGGCTTGTTGGCCGCAGGCTTTGGCGTGTTCGGCGCGGGAGGTCAATCTCGCCAGCGCCTCTCGCTTGGATCTGGTCTGGCCCGCCAGCGCCTGGTCGACCGCCGCGCGCACCAGCGACCCGACCGAGCGGCCCTCAACGGCGGCCGTGCGGGCCATCCGGTCGTAAGTGTCGCGGTCGAAGAGGATTTGGACGCGGCGGTCGAGTAAGGGCATGCGCACAGGATACACATGCCCAACTCCGCCACCCGGGCGTCCGGCCGAGCTAGCGGAACACGACTGTGCGGGCGGAGTTGAGCAAGACGCGGTGCTCGGCGTGCCAGCGGACCGCCCGGGCCAGCGCCCGGCGCTCGACGTCCTCGCCCAGGTGGGCCAAGGCCTCGACGCTGATCGAATGGTCCACTCTCTCGACGTCTTGTTCGATTATCGGGCCCTCGTCGAGGGACGCCGTGACGTAGTGGGCGGTCGCGCCGATCAGCTTGACGCCGCGGGCGTGGGCCTGGGCGTAAGGGCGGGCGCCCTTGAACGACGGCAGAAACGAGTGGTGGATGTTGATCGCCCGGCCGGCCAGGAAGTCGCACAGGTCGGGGCTGAGGATTTGCATATAGCGGGCCAAGACCACCAATTCGACGTCGAGTTCGACTACCAGATCCTTTAGCCGGGCCTCGGCCTGGGCTTTGGTCGCGGCCGCGACCGGAATGTGGTGGAAGGCGACGTCATAGAACCCGGCCACCGGCTCAAGGTCGAGGTGGTTGGAGACAACCGCCGCCACGTCGATCGGCAGCCGCTCTTGTTGGCGGCGGTAGAGCAAGTCCAACAGGCAATGGCCGGCCTTTGAGACCATCACCAGGGTCCGCATGGGACGCCCGGCGACGTCAAGGCGCCAATCCATGTCGAAGCGCGCGGCCACCGGCGCCACGGCGGCGTCGAGGACGCCGCGCCGGTCCGGGGCCTGGGCCTCGACCCGCATGAAGAAGCGGCCTGATTCCGGGTCGCCGTATTGCTGCGACTCGGTGATATTGCCGCCGACCGCCGCCAGCGCCCCGGACACGGCGTGGACAATGCCGGGGCCGTCCGGACAGGACAAAGTCAAAACCCAATGGGCGTCATCGCTGGACACGGTTTCCCATGTTATTGGCCGGCGCGAACTGTGGCTAGCGCGCGGCCGGCGCCACCGCCCCCGCCAATCCGGCGCTTGGCGCGCCTGGTGGCCGCTGGGACAGGGCTTGAGCAAAGTTCTCGCTGTGCGGCGTGTTGGCCTGAGCTGGGGCAACCGGGGCCGGGCCAAGTGTCGCGCCGGGTCGGGTGTCCAGAAGTGACCGCACGACGGCGCCGAAGGCGTCGTGCGCGGGGTTCTGGACATCCGCTCGCCGCCCGCATCCCAGGCCAGCACGCCGCATTCCAACGACTTTGCTGAAGCCTTGGCCGCCGGGGTGCCGGGGCCGGCGGCCGGGGAGGGTTGTGGGACAATGCCCTTCGTGTCTGAATCAGTCTCACCCCTCGACCAGGCCGCGCTGGACCGGCTGGCCCGGGCCGCCACCGAGGCCGCCGCCGGGGCGGCGGACCTCGAGGACCTGGCCCAGTTGCGCCGGCGGTGGACCGGCGAGCGCAGCGACATCGCCCAGGCCAACCGGGCCATCAAGGATCTGCCGGGAGCGGATCGGGCGGCGGCGGGCAAAAACATGGGCGCGGTCAAACGGCTGGTGTTCGCCGCCTTCGAGGCCCGCCGCCAGGCGCTCGAGCAGTCCACGGCATCGGACAAACTGCGGCGGGAGGCGGTCGACGTGACCTTGCCGACCGACCGCCGCGCCCCCGGCGCGCGCCACCCGCTGGAACTGACCCAAGAGCGGATCGCCGACGTGTTCACGGCGCTGGGCTGGAGCGTCGCGGAGGGCCCGGAGTTGGAGGCCGAATGGTTCAACTTCGACGCCTTGAACTTTGGGCCGGACCACCCGGCCCGCCAAATGCAAGACACCTTCTTCGTCGATCCGCCGGGCTCCGGACTGGTCATGCGCACCCACACCAGCCCGGTCCAGGCGCGAGTGCTGCTCGGCCAAGGCGTTCCCTGTTATGTCGTGGTGCCGGGCAAAGTCTTCCGGACCGACGAATTGGACGCCACCCACAGCCCGGTCTTCCACCAAGTCGAGGGTCTGGCGGTGGACCGCGGCTTGACGATGGCCGACCTTCGCGGCGCCCTCGACCACCTGGCCGACCAAATGTTCGGGCGCGGCGTGACGACTCGGCTGCGGCCGTCTTTCTTCCCGTTCACCGAGCCCAGCGCCGAAATGGATCTGCTCTGCTTTGTCTGCCGGGGAGGCGACCCGGCCTGCCGGACCTGCGGCGGTTCGGGCTGGATCGAATGGGGCGGCTGCGGCATGGTCGACCCGAATGTGCTGGTCGCCTGCGGAATCGACGCGGTCGAATACCAAGGCTTCGCCTTCGGCATGGGCATTGAGCGGACGCTGATGTTTCGCAACGGCGTCCGCGACATGCGCGACATGGTCGAAGGCGACGTCCGTTTCTCGCTGAATTACGGGGTGCAAATCTGATGCTGATACCACTTCCCTGGTTGGCCGAGTTCACCCCTTTGCAGGGCCGAGACGGCGACCAGGTCGCCGCCGCACTGGTCTTGGTGGGGTTGGAGGAGGAGGCCGTCCACGGCTCCGGCGTGGCCGGCCCGCTGGTGGCGGGACTGGTCACCGGCGTCGAACCGGAGCCGCAGAAGAACGGCAAGACGATCAACTGGTGCCAGGTGGACGTCGG
>JAITJZ010000135.1 GCA_031278655.1 Bifidobacteriaceae bacterium | reverse complement strand
CCACTGGCGTCTGACCAACACGGCCCACAGTCTAGGGCTCAGCCTGGTTGTATGACTCCTGGCCGACAAACAACCGCGCGCACAACGACCGGGAAGCCAACCCAGCCCCCGAGCGCCCGAGCCGAGGCTCCCCGAGACAGGCTCATGACCGGCGCCGGTCAGCCCCGCAACTAAGTCCGGTCACTTTGGCCCGCGCGCAACTTGACCGGACTTACGTGCCCGGGGCACACTGCCGTCTGCCGTGCTCCCGTCGGCCCCGCGCGCGTGACCTGGGACTATGTGTCACCCCGGGGCCCGCTGCGCGGGACCGCCCCGCAACTAAGTCCGGTCACTTTGGCCCGCGCGCAACTTGACCGGACTTATGTGCCCGGGCACGGTGCTGGCCGCGCCGCCGGTGGCGGGCGGCATGGGCGGGCGGGAGTTGGCCTGGAGGTTATAGTCTGTGACTCCGTGCACGAACTGTCGCTCTGCCGGTCGATCTACGCGATCACCGCGCGCGCGGCCGGGACCAGGCGGGTCACCCAGGTGTCGCTGGACGTCGGCCAATTGCGACAGGTCATCCCGGAAACCCTGGTCCGCTGCTGGGCGGTGGTCACCGCCGCCACGCCGTTGGCGGGCGCCGCCCTGACGGTCAATCACATCCCGGCGCGGGCGGTGTGCGAAGATTGTGGGGCGCGCTCGGCGCTCGGCCCCGGACTGACGTTCGCCTGCGGCGCTTGCGGCGGGCGCGGGCTGCGGATCGAGACAGGCGAGGAGTTCTTGGTGCGCTCGATCGACGTGGCGGACGGGCCACCGCCCTGAAACGGCGGATCGGCGCACCGACAAGGCCAACCAGGACAAGGAGAACACAATATGGGACGGTTCCACCGGCACGACGACGGCACAGTTCACAGCCACGGTCCGCAAGGCGACCACGACCACACGCACGGTCCCGCCGAGTCCGGCGACGGCATCGGGCACAGGCACAGCGACGATGCCGCGGCCCCGTCCGGCGGACCGGCGGCGGCCCGGCACGACCACAGCGACGACATCGGCGACCACTCCGGCTACCAAACCGGGCCGGAGCGGATCGACGTCCTGGAGCGAATCTTCGACGAGAACGACGCCGCCGCCGCCGCCAACCGGGCGGCGCTCGACGCGGCCGGCGTCACCGCCGTCAACCTGATGTCCTCGCCGGGCTCGGGCAAGACAACGCTGCTGGCGGCCACGCTCGAGGCGTTGGCCGGCCGGGTGCGCTGCGGCGTGGTCGAGGGCGACGTCGAGACCTCGCTGGACGCCGACAAACTGCGTGGCCGGGCCGCCCAACTGGCGTTGCTCAACACCGGCGCCGGGTTCGGCGGCGAATGCCATCTCGACGCCCCGATGGTCGCCCACGCGCTGCGCGACCTGGACCTGGAGACGCTCGACCTGCTGTTGATCGAGAACGTCGGCAACCTGGTCTGCCCGGCCGAATTCGACGTCGGCGCCCACCGCAAAGCCATGGTCTTGTCGGTGACCGAGGGCGAGGACAAGCCGCTCAAGTACCCGGTCATGTTCCGCGCCGTCGACGTGGTCATCCTGAACAAGATCGACCTGCTGGCGTACGTGCCTTTTGACGCGGAGGCTTTCGTGACCAACCTGCGGCGGATCAACCCAACCGCCAAACTGATCGAGACCAACGCCCTGACCGGCGAGGGGATCGCGCCCTGGCTCGAATGGTTGGAATCCGCGCTGGTAAAATAGGTTGGTCTAAATCACCACGAAGGGACCGCGATGGAGCTGTTCGGGATCAGCGGGTCTGAGTTCCTGGTCTTGGTGGTCCTGGCCGTGCTGGTGGCGGGGCCAAAAGGGGTTGTTCAAGCGCTGGCCCTGCTCAAGTCGGCGCTGGCCAAATTCCGCGAATGGAGCGGGCGGCTGCGCCAGGACGGCAACATCACGGCGCTGGCCGCTGACCTCAACATCCGGCCGGAGAACTTCGACCTCAGCCAGTACGACCCGCGCGCGTTGGTGCGTCAAGCCGTCCGGGAAGAAATGCAGGCCTGGGCGGAGCAGGTCGACCCTTCGCCTCGGACCGGCGGCGTCGCCAGCCGGGCGACCCCGGCGCGGGCGCGCGGCGCCGGCCTCGCCGCCACGACACCGCTCAAGACCCCGGCCACGACCCCGCTCAAGACCCCGGCCGCGACCCCGGTCAAAACCCCTGGCGAGGCGCCGGGCGCCCTAGACTCACTCAAGGCGACAGACTCTCAGACCGCGGCCGACCCGGCGGCCGCGGCGCCCCAGACGGAAGGAAGGCCATGGGGAGATACGGATGGCACATAGTTGTACTGGTCATTGTTGTCCTGCTGCTGTTCGGCGCTAGGAAGCTGCCGGATATCGCCAGGTCGATCGGCCAGTCGCTGAAAGTCTTCAAGAAGGAGGTCCGCGAGCTGCAGGAGGACAAGCCCGCGGCCGCGCCACCAGCCGCGCCGAGTGGCGGCTCAGCGCCGGAGACAGGCGCCAACGGTCCCGCCGCCGCGCCGGAGGATCCGCCTGGCGCATGACTGGGCGGGGCAGCTCCGATGGCAAGACCATGCGGGTGGCCGAACACCTCCGGGAACTGCGCAAGCGCGTGCTCTTGGCGCTGGCGGGCGTGGTGTTGGGCACCGTTGGGGGCTGGTTCTTGTACGAACCGACAGTCGCATACATCTCGGCGCCGCTGACCGAGATCAGCGGCACCAGCGCGCAATTGAACTTCCAAACCATCTCCGCGGCCTTTGACTTGAAGCTGAAGGTGGCGGTCTGGCTGGGCCTGCTGCTGTCTAGCCCGTGGTGGATTTACCAGGCCGCCGCCTTCATCGGCCCGGGATTGAAGCGCCGCGAGAGACTTCACACCGTCGCCTTTGGGCTGGCGGGCCTGGTCTTGTTCGCGGGCGGGGCGTTCTTCGGGGTGTTGGTCGCCCCCCGGGCGGTGCAGATCCTGGTGTCGTTCGTGCCCCAAGACGCCGTGGCGCTGGTCTCGGCCGTCTCTTACGTCAACTTCTACACCTATCTGGTGATCGCCTTCGGGTTGTCTTTCCTGTTGCCAGAATTGTTGGTGGCGGCCAGCTTCGCCGGCGCCCTCAGCGCGCGCGCTCTGGTCAAGGGCTGGCGCATCGCCGTGATCGCGGCCTTCGCCTTCGCCGCCGTCGTCAACCCCCTGCCCAGTCCCGCCCCAATGATCATTCAAGCCTTGGGCATGCTGGCGCTGTACTTCGTCGCCGTGCTGATCGCGCATCTGCATGAGCGCCACCTCGCCAAACGCGCCGCAGCCGCTGAGTCATAGTTCCCCGCGCAGATGCTGCGCCGGATCGGTCCGCCGGATCGGGCGGCGCGAATCCAAGCTCGCCGGCTGGTCATGGGCCCGCGTCAAGGGGCGGCAGAGCCCGGGGCCAGGCCGAGTTCGGCGAAGGCGGCCAGAGACAGGGCGGCGGCGGCCGGGTCCAGCAACTCGACGGCGAAGCCGTGCTGCACCAGCACGTAATCACCGACCTGGGCCTCGGGCACGTAGGCCAGGCAACAGCTGGCGGGGCTGGCGCCGGGCTCGAGGCGCGCCATCGGCATCGGTCCGGGTTCGATGGCGACAATCCTGGTCGGCACGGCCACGCACATCGGCCCTACTCACCCCCCGCCAGGACGGTCTCGACCACCACGCCCATGCGCCCAGCCGGGGCCGCCACGCACGGCAGGCACGGGTCCGCCTCGCGGATGGCGCCCTCCAGGTCCGCCCCCCTCGGGCCGCCCGCAGCGCCGGCAGCGCCGGCGGCGCCCGCCGCCAGCGCCTCGACCAACAGCCGCGACAGCCAGTACTCGTTCTGCGCCGTCGGCGTCAGCACCAGGGCCTCCTCGACCATCCCCGAGCCGCCGACCCGGTAACGGTGAACCAGCAGCCCGCGGGCGCCGTCAACCCAGCCGACGCCGACTCGGCCGGCAGCACCGGCCGCACCGGCAGCACCGGCAGCCCCGGCAGCCCCGGCAGCCCCGGCAGCCTCGGCCGGCCGCGAAGCGCCACCCGCCGCCACCAAATCGCCAGCCCCCGGGCCGCCGTCCGCCAGCTCCGCGATCGCCTCGACGCTGGCCGCCGCCATCACCGCCCGCGCCGCCAGGGCGCCGCCGCCGCGCCGGCGCCACTCGGCCGCCAATTCGGCCGCGACCGGCGTGGCCGGCGCCGCCACCCGCAGTTGGGCCGTCGGCCCCACCCGGTAATGCCCCCCGGGCGCGCCTCCGGCCAGCAAGCGCGGCCGCGACGCGGCCTCGCCCGGACGCCCCTCGGCGATCAGGCGGTCCCACTCGCCCGCCGCCGCGCCAGCCACGATCACCGCGCCACCAGGGCCGACCGCCCGCAGGCGGTCCCCCAGCGGGTCGAGGCGCCCGCGCCCGTCCACCAGGGCCACGTCGGCCCCGGCGAAGCCGCCGAACCCGGCGCCGCGCCCGATGCCGTCCGCCAGGTTTTCCGCCCCCCGCCCGGAAGGCGCCCCCAGCGCCCAGTCGAACAAGTCGCGTGCCAAGGCCAGGGAGGCGGGGGCGTCCCTGACGCAACCCTCGGCGGCATCGGCCACCAGGGGACCCGCCACCCCGCCAACCACGGCGCTGACCGGAAAGTGGCCGGGCGAGCCGGCCGCGGCCATGGCCGCCTTGCCCAACCGCCGCAACGCCAACGCCTGCTCGCGGCCGGCCGCGAAAAAGGCGTGCGCGTGCATCGTCAAAACCGAGCCGTGGTGAAGCAGGCGGCGCAAGCGGCGGGCCTCGGCCGGGATCGGCCCGACCCCTGCGAGCGCCTCCAGCGCGGCCACGCCGGCCAGGTGATGCGCCGCCGGGCAGACCCCGCAGAGGCGCTCGACCAGCGGCGGGACCTGCTCGACCGGGCGGCCGGCCAGCAGCGGCTCCAGCCGCGGCAGGATCGACAAATCGAGATGGGCGTCAACCACCTCCCCGGCCGGGGTGCGCTCCACCACCACGCGGGCGTCCACGCCTGCGACCGCTTCGCCGACCATCACCCGCAAGGCCACTGTGCCACCATAGTCCCGTGCATGAATTGGGTCTGCTGCGTTCTGTCGTCAAGGCGGTCGAGGCCGCCGCGGACGCGGCCGGCGCCACAGCCGTCGAAGGCGTCGGCTTGCGCGTCGGCCAACTCAGCGGCGCCGTGCCCGAGGCGCTCAAGGGCGCCTGGCCCATCGCCACCGCCGGGACCAAGCTGGCGGGCGCCGCCCTCGAGGTCGAAGAAGTGGGCGCCGCCATCTGGTGCGCCGCCTGCGCCACCGAACAGCCCGTCGACCAGTTCTACGGGCTGCGCTGCCCAGCCTGCGACGCGCCCTGCGGCAATCTGATTCGCGGGCGCGAGTTCGAGGTGGTCTTCGCCGACGTGCCGGATTGACCCCAAGGCTCAGCCCTCCCAGCCGTCCAAGACCGCCGCCGCCAGGGCCGTGGCCGCGGGCAGCGCGGCCTCGACCGCCTCGGTCAGACCCAGGCCCAGCCCCACCTTCGCCGGCGCCACGCCCACCACCACGACCTCGGCCGGCTCGCGGCCCAGCAGCCGGGCGGCGTTGAACACGTCCAGCAGCCCAACCTGGTGCGGCGACAGCTTGGCCGCCAGCAGCCGCGGCAACTGGTCGCCGTCCAAACGCGCCACCTGGCCGGGCTCGCCGCCAGCGACCGCGTCCAGGATCAGCAGCCGCTGGCTGTCCTCGACCACAGGCAGCAGGTCCAAGCCGCCGATGCCGCCGTCGACGAACTCGGCCGTCGATTCGGGCCGCGCCCGGCGCAGACTCGTCAACAGCGCCGGCCCGATCCCGTCATCGGTCATGATGGTGTTGCCCACGGCCAGGACCGTGACGCCGGAACGGCGGGGCGATGGGTCCGGGCTGGTGGCCGGGGTCATCCGACTTCCGGGGCGTCCACGGGCTTGGCGTCGCGGCGCAACCAGACGCCGCCGTTGATCATCGACGAGATGCCGCCGTGGCGCTCGATCGAGTCGGCCCTGACCGCCAAATAGACGTGCACAATCACAAAGGCCCAGAGGGCGAACATGGTCATGGTGTGGACCAGGCGGACGAATGGGATGCCGACCCAATGCGTCGGGATGGCCATCATCTCCCAGAACCAGTTGGTCTGGTGGTACAACCCGAACAGGGTCAGCCCGGTCAGCATTTGCACGCCGCAGGCCAGGTAGAGGGCGGTGTAGGTCAACTGTTGCAGCGGGTTGTGGGCCAGGAACAGGGGGGCGTGCCGCTTGATCAACGCGTAATAGCCGACAACCTCGCCCAGGCGTTTGACATCGGTCTTGGTCTTCAGCGGCCACCACTCGTTCCAGCGCAGGTGGCGGTCGCGCGTTGTGAAGGCCACCACCAGCCTGGTCAAACCGACCACAATCCACAAGAACCCGACCGAGAAGTGGATCAGGCGCACCCAACCCATCATGAAGCCGACATCAGAGCTCGCGCCGCCGGATGGGCCGAAGAACGGGTCCATGATGATGTAGCCGGTGCAGCTGAGGATGAAGACCACCGCCACGTTGATCCAGTGCTGAGCCCGCAGCGACGCCGACCAGACCTCGACCCAAGCCCAGTCGGCCGGTCCTTCGTTCGGCAGCGGTTTGGCGCGGTTCTGGCCCACGTAGACGAAACCCTGGACCGTGAACGGGCCGACCTCGTCGGCGCCGGTCACCGGCGCCGTCGCCACCGCCAACGGGCGCCAACCACGGCCCTCGGCCCAGACGGCGTTGCGCCGGATGAGCGTCTTGTCCCGGCGGGAGACAGCCGCCTTCGCCAAAACGGCTTCGAGCGAACCGCGCATGACAACGACATCCGCGCGCTCGTCATCGTGCAAGGCGAAGTGGCGGACCATTGTCAGGCTGTAACGCCGCCCCGGGCTGGCCGGATCGATGTCCGCCGGATCGACCGGCGGCTTGACCAGGTCCGGCCGGGCTTCGGCCAAGGCCCGTCCCAAAGCCTGATCGACCGGGTCGGCGCTGTCGCGGCTGGTCGCCGCCGCCAACCCCAAGATCACCCCTTCGCTCAGCCGGCCAACGGTGAAGGTCCCTCCGACTTGCAGCTCGGGCGGCGCGCCGGGGGCGGCGCCCGGAGTGACAGGGGCGGCCGGCGCGGCCGGGGCGGTCGCGCTCACGCCTCCACCGCCCAAGATCCCCGCCCGTTCGATTCGAGCACATGGACGGCGCAAGACATGCACGGGTCGAACGAATGGATGGTCCGCAGCGGTTCCAGCGGGCGGGCCGGATCGCTCAGCGGATGCTGCCCGTCGCCGGCCAAGGACTCCTCGTAGGGTCCCTGCTGCCCGCTCGCGTCCCGGCCCCCGGCCAACCAGGTGGTCGGGACGACCGCCTGATAACGGGCCACCTTGCCGTCCTTGATGGTCACCCAGTGGCTCAAATTGCCCCGCGCGACCTCTACGAACGACATCCCTGACGCCTCCGGCGCCCAGGAGCCCGGCTCCCAGCGGGTCGGGTCGAAGACATCGATGTCGCCGCCCTTGAGGTTCTTGACGAAGGTCGGGAAGGTGGTCTCCGCCAGAATCTCCGCCGAGGTCAGGCATTCGACCGCGCGCGCCAGAATCCGCCCGCCGGTCGAGTTCAACTGCGCCGGCGTGATCCCCAACTGGGCCAAGGCGGCATCGACGATCTCAACCGTGCGCTCGTGACCCTGGGCGTAAGCCAACACCACCCGGGCCAGCGGGCCCACCTGCACGGCCCGGCCGTCGTAGCGCGGCGCCTTGCACCAGGTGTACTCCTCTGAGTCGCCCAACCACTCGTAGGGCGGCTTCGGGCCGGTGTAGGCGACCGTGGTCTCGCCCACGCTGGGCTTCAGGCCGATGTCGCCGCCCTCATAGGAGTACCAGGCCGAATGGACCCATTCCTCGATCTTTTGGGGGTCGAAGGGGTGGACCGTGCCCAGGTCGCCGTCGAAGATGACGCCCGGCTTGATGACGGTGTGGCCGCTGGTCCACTTCGACTCGGCCGGGTCGCCGCCGAAGGTCGCGCCCGCCATCCCGACCGCCAGGTAGTTGTCCTGAGCCGCGCCGATGTCGAAATAATCCTTGTAGACCCCGGCTATGGCCAGCGCGTCCGGCACGTAACAGGCTTTGACGAACTCCAACGATTCCGCCACCCAGACGCCGATCTGGTCGACTTGGACCTGGTTGATGGACTCGGTGTGGCCCGGGTCGATCGAGCAGGCCATGCCGCCCACCAGGAAGTTCGGGTGCGGGTTCTTGCCGCCGAAGACCGTCCCGATCCGGATCATGGAGCGTTGGAACTCGAGCGCGTCCAGGTAGTGCGCCACCGCCATCAGGTTCGCCTCCGGCGGGAGCCGGTAGTCGGGGTGCCCCCAATAGCCGCCGGTGAAGACGCTCAACTGGCCGGAGTCCAAGATGCCCTGGACGGTGTCGCGCACCTGGGTCATCCGTTCGAGGGTGTTGCCCTTCCAGGTCGAGCCGATGGCGCGGGCGAAGTCCACCGCCGCCTGCGGGTCGGCCTTGGCCGCCTGGGTCACGTCCACGAAGTCGAGGGCGTGCAGGTGGTAGAAGTGGATGACGTGGTCCTGGACCTCCTGCGAGGCCAGCACCATGTCCCGGATCAGGCGCGCCTGCTCGGGCGGGTTGGAGCCGATCGCGTTCTCCACCGCCACGATCGAGGCGATGGCGTGGACCGAGGTGCAGACCCCGCAGATGCGCTGGACAAAGGCCCAGACGTCCCTCGGGTCGCGGCCTTGGACGATCTCCTCCAGCCCGCGGAACTGGGTCGTCTCGCTCCAGGCTTTGACGATCTTGCCGCCTTCGGTCTCCAACTCGATGCGCAGGTGGCCCTCGATGCGCGTGATCGGGTCGATCACCAATCGCTCAGCCATCGCCTATCGCCCCCTTTCCTCGGCTTGGTCCCCCGGTTGGGACTTGGAGTTGCCCGATGCCGTCGGGCTGGCCAACGGGACCGGCCCGCCTTTGGGGGGCGGGGCGGCGCCGCAGCCCCCGCCGCAGGCGCAACCGTCCTCACCCGAGGGTGGCGGGCCGTCGCCGAAAGCGGCCAGCGGCTGCGCGGCATCGGCCTTGCGGCCGGCCGCCCGCCTGACGGCCGTCAACCCGGCGTGGACGCCGACGCCCGCGACCGTGGCCCCGACCAGGCCCCAACCGATCTGGGCCGCCGTCGCCTCCACGCCCAGACCCTTGACGTTCGGCAGGACCTGGTAAAACGGCGTGAAGCGGTCGAAGAAGTCTTTCTCGGTGCAGCCGATGCACGGGTGGCCGGCCCCGATGGGCCAACTCGTGTGCAAGTTCCACTGGAAGATGGGGCAGGGGCTGAAGGTGGACGGCCCCTTGCAGCCGACCTCGTACAGGCACCAGCCGGCGCGGGCGCCGTCATCGTCGAAGGAACGCACGTATTGGCCGGCGTCGAAATGCGCCCGGCGCGGGCAGGAGTCGTGGATGCGCTGCTCGTAGGCGAACAGCGGCCGTCCCTCGGCGTCCGTCTTGGGCAGCGCGTCATGGGTCAGGATGTAGCTGACGGTGGCGGTGATGACCTCGCCGATCGGCGGGCAGCCGGCCACGTTGATGACCGGCTTGTCACGGATGATCTGGTCGACGCCGACGGCCCCGGTCGGGTTCGGCTTGGACGCCTGGACGGAGCCCCAGACCGCGCAGGCGCCCACCGCCAGGATGGCGGTGGCCTTCTCCGCCGACTTCAGCAAGACTTCCTCGGCCGACTCGCCGCCGATGGTGCAGTAGATGCCGCCGTCTTTGGTGGGGATGGATCCGTTGACCACCAAGATGTGATCCTGCGCGTTGGTCTCAGCCAGCGCCTGATTGGCGGCGTCGCCCGCCGCCGCCATCACCAGCTCGTTGTAATTGACCGACAGCAGGTTGAGGACCACTTCCTCGACGGTGGTGCCGCCCGAGCGCAGGGTCGACTCCATGCAGCCGGTGCATTCTTGGAGTTGCAACCAGACCACGTTCGGCTTGGTGACCGCCGCCAGTTTGTCCGC
Organism: Bifidobacteriaceae bacterium; assembly: GCA_031278655.1. Lineage (GTDB taxonomy): Bacteria > Actinomycetota > Actinomycetes > Actinomycetales > WQXJ01 > JAIRTF01. The sequence continues at coordinate 994 of JAITJZ010000135.1, read as the reverse complement.
GACTTCCTCGGCCCGGGCCGGCCTGGCGCCGGCCCCGACCGCGAAGATGCCCGCCAGGACCCCGCAATAAGCCAGGAAGTCTCTCCTCGAGACGCCGGCTCGGGCCAGATTCTGCCCCAGGGTCGAGTCTTGCCATCCATCCAATCTGTACGTCACGCCATCGCCTTTCGGACAATCATCGGGGTAAACAAGGGCGGCGCCAATGCCGCGCCCTCCCAGAGTCTACGCGGAATCGCCCCAACTTTGGACCTTCGTCCCAGATCGGTCGTGTCGTTTCGCGGCGCGGCCCGGCGCGCCGCCGAGCCGCCGGTCCGCTCGTGGGCGGGGCCGGGCCGGGCCGCGCCGGGCGGCCGGGCCGGCCCACGGCCGCCCGGATGTCAGGCCGTCGCCAAGCGGCGCGCGCGCAGCAACGGCGCCGCCGCCAGCGCCACCGCCACGCAGATGGCCAGGCCGATCAACCCAACCAGGCCCGGGATTAAGCCGGTGGCCTCGCCGTAGTCCGCGAGGGGGCTGGCGGCCAGGGCGTGCGACCGCGCGGGGCCGCCGAAGTTGACCGTCTCGGCAGCCCATTCCAGGCCGTCAGGCGAGGCGGAGGCGAAAGGCGAGAGCAACGCCGCCGCCACCACGGCCACCCCGCCCAACGCCAAGACAGCCGGGCGTGACGTGGGCGTGCGGGCGTCGATGGCCGCGAAGCCAGGCGCCCAGGCCGCCACCGCTGCGACCACCAGGCCGGTGATGACGCCTTCGCCGATCCCGATCAGCGCGTGCACCCCGAGCATGGAGCTGGCCAGCGCGCCGAACGGCACCGAAACAGTCCCGCCGATCCCGTAGAGCAGCACGAACGCCGCCGCTGTCACCGGCACGCTGACCAGCCCGCCGAGCGCGGCCACCGCGCCCAGGCCGATGGCGTTGCGCGGCCGGGCCCGCTCCACCGCCCACCCGGTCAGCGTCGCCACCACCGCCATCAGCAGGATGTTGGTCCCAAGCGCGCTCA
>JAITJZ010000102.1 GCA_031278655.1 Bifidobacteriaceae bacterium | reverse complement strand
GGCCGTGGGCAAGCCAACCCACGACATGCTGTTCATCCTCAATCAGCCGTTCGCGCGGATGGCGAAGCTGACCGGCGGCCTGATTGACGGCGAGGTCGTGGCCGGGTTGTTGCTGATTGTCAATGGCCGGTTTTGGCGCGGTCTTGGCGCCTGCCTGCGCGCTTTTCGCGCCAACCGCCGGGCCAACCGCGCCACCGCGCGCCGCCTCGCGGCCGCGGCGGGTCCGGCCGGGGGGTCGGTCGCTGGGTCGGTCGCTGGTTCGGTCGCTGGTTCGGTCGCAGTCCCAATGGCTGATCCGGTTGCTGGTTCCGTTGAAGGTCCGGCGGCATGACGCGCTGGCGCCGCGCCTGGGGCTCGTTCCAGCGCAAACATCCCGGGGTGGCTCAGTTCGCCGTCTTCTTCCTGGTCTCAAACGCTGTCACGGTGCTGCAACTGGCGCTGATGCCGGCCATGAAAGCCTGGTTCGGGCAGACCAGCCTGGTGGACACGCCTTTCCGGCACTGGCCGGTGGGATCGCAGGTGGACGGATCGCCGTTCTACATCTTCGACTACGCCGCCGGGCCGCTGCCGGACGGCGGCGGCGGCCTGGCCTACTTCTTGGCGGTGCAATTGACGCTGCTGGTGGCGCAGGTGGTCAACTTCTTCGCCCAGCGCGGAGTGACCTTCAAAGCTAACAACTCGATCGCCAAGGCCGCCTTCTGGTACCTGGTCGCCTACGTCATCATCACAATAGGCGCGGCCGCCCTCCAGGGGTTCTACAAAGCCCCGATCTATCGGCTGCTCATAACCACCTGGGGCTGGGGCGCCGCCGGCGAGGTCACCGCCGATGTCATCACCATGCTGATCAACGCCGCCCTGTCGTTCTGGGTCTTCTTCCCGATCTTCCGGGTCATTTTCCGGTCGAGCCCTTCTGGCGGCGAGCCAGTTCCGGCCGCCCCGGCTTCGGTCGCGGCGCCGGTCGCAGGGTCGGCAACCGCCACGACGCCCGATGCCGTCCAGGAAGCGACCCAGCCGGGCGGCTCGGCCTGAGCCGGGCAGGATCGGCGGGAGGCCCGGACATGCCCAAGGCGACGGCGGCCGGCGGCGGCGTCTGGCGGCCGCTGCTGAGCGTCATCGTGCCCGCCTACAACGCCGCCCCCTACCTGGGCCGCTGCCTGGCTTCGGTGGCCGGCTTCGGCCCGGCCTTGGAAGTGGTGGTGGTCGATGACGGATCGGACGACTCGACCGCTGAGCTGGCCGAGGCGGCCGCCCGCGCCCAGCCCGGCCTGCGGGTTCTGCGCCAGCCCAACAAGGGCCACGGCGGCGCCATCAACACCGGCCTGGCCGCGGTCACCGGCTTGTACACCAAGGTCCTCGACGCCGACGATTGGTTCGACCGCCAGGCGCTGTCCTCGCTGTTGGCCGTCTTGGCCGGATTGGCCGAGGCGACGCCATCGGTCGATGTGGTGGTCACCAACTTCGTTTACAACAACGTTGCCCGCTCGCGGCCCCGCCCGGTGCGCTACACCCGCGCGCTGCCCGCCGGCGGGCCGATCACCTGGCGCGACGTGCGCCGGTTCCGCCCACGCGAGTACCTGATGATGCATTCGCTGGCGTACCGCACCGAACTTCTGCGCGGCTGCGGCCTGGCCCTGCCAGAGCACACCTTTTACGTTGATTGCATCTTCGCCTTCGCGCCGTTGTTCCACGCCCGCAGTCTTTACTACCTGGACGTGGATCTTTACCAGTACCTGATTGGACGGCCGGGCCAATCGGTCAACGAAAGCGTGATGCTGGAACGGATCGATCAACAGGTGGCTGTGGCCCGCCAAATGCTCGATCAAATGCGCGACCAGATGCGCTCGCCCCTGGCCTTGGAACCTGGCCAGCGCGCCTACCTGCTGCATTATCTCGACCTGGTTTGCACGGTGACATCGAGTCTGCTGCTGCGCTCGGGCGAGGCGGGTTGCCTCGCCCGGCGGCGCGCGTTCTGGCGGGATGTGCGTGACCTCAGCCCCGCCCTCCACCGCCGCCTGCGCTGGAGCCTCCTGGGCACCATGATCAACCTGCCGGGCGCCTTCGGGCGGCGCACGTCGCTGGCGGGCTACCGCCTGGCTCGGCGGGTGGTCGGCTTCAGCTGAGCCGGCTGAACGGGCCGAGCCGGCTGAACGGGCCGAGCCGGCGCGGCATCGGGCGGAAAATCTGTCGACGTCCGCCGACGGCCAGATGGCGGCCCCCGGGGGTTGGCGCCGGCCTAAACTGTTGGCCGTGGCCAAACTATTCACCCCCCTCGGCCTCGGGCCGCTGACCGCGCGCAACCGGCTGTGGGTCTCCCCGATGTGTCAGTATTCGAGCGAGTTCATGGACGGCCGGGCGCGCCCCTGGCATGCGGCCCATTACGGCGCGCTGGCGGCGGGCGGCGCCGGCGTGGTCGTGTTGGAGGCGACCGCCGTGGCGCCGGAAGGCCGGATCACCCCGTGGGATTTGGGGCTCTGGGAGGACTCGCAGATCGACGGCCTGGCCGGGATCGCCGGCTTCATCAAGGGTCAGGGCGCCTTGCCCGGCGTTCAACTGGGACACTCCGGGCGGAAAGGGTCGACCTCGCAGATGTGGCGCGGCAGCGCCCACGTGCCGCCGCCAGAGGGCGGCTACCGGACCCACGCGCCATCGGCCATCGCCTTCGCGGACCTGCCCGTGCCACTCGAATTGACGCCGGAGCAGATCGAAGGCCTGGTGGAGGCGTTCGCGGCGGCCGCCGCCCGCGCCGCCCAAGCCGGCTTCGAGGTGATCGAGCTTCACGGGGCGCACGGCTACCTATTGCACCAATTCCTCTCGCCGCTCTCGAACCACCGGCTCGATCAATACGGCGGCTCCTTGGAGAATCGGTGCCGCTTCCCGCTGGCGGCGATCGCCGCCGCCAGACGGGCGGTCGGCCCGGACAAGGCGCTCCTGATCCGCATCTCGGCGACAGACTGGGCCGAAGGCGGCTGGGACCTGGAGCAGTCGGTCGAGTTCGCAGGCCTCGCCAAGGCCGCGGGCGTTGACCTGATCGACGTCTCGACCGGCGGGCTGACGCCCGACGCGCCGGTGCCGGTCGCCCCCGGTTACCAGGCGCCGTTCGCGGGCGCCATCCGTCAGCGCGCCGGCGTGGCTGTCAGCACTGTGGGCGTCATCGAGACGGCCGAACAGGCCGAGGGCCTGGTGGCGGATGGCGTGGCGGATGCGGTCATGCTCGGGCGGCCGTTCCTGCGCGACCCGCACACACCGATCAAATGGGCCGCCGAACTGGGCCTGGACACCGCCGAATGGTGCCCGCCCCAATACTCCATGGGCGGCTGGCGCCGCTACTACGGCCCGGCTTGACGCCGGAAGCGGTCCCCGGCGCCCGGCGCCGAACCACGCCCGCGCCCGCCTCAGACCGCAGGCAGCGCCTGCCCCGCCGGGCTCCGACCAAGATCAGGCTGTCGCTGTGCTCGCGCAGTGCGACAAGGGCGTCGAGCAGGACGCGCCGGGCGGCGATGTATTCGGGCGGCTTCATCATGGCCTCCATTCGGGGTCTGTCTTGGCGAGGGCGTTCATCAGCGCCTCGGCCTGTTGCGGGTAACGGCCGGGCAGTGTCAGCAGGTCGGCCAGTACCAGCGGCAGCGGGGCGATCGGTATGTCGCTCTTGCGCGCGGGGTTGTCGAGGATGGTCTGGTCTTGTGGTGGGAGCACGATGACGTTCGCCGACGGGGCGTCCACCGGCACCAGCCCGAGGCGGGAAGCCGTCGCGTCGGCATCGTCCGTGTACGCGATGAGCTGGGTGACGGGGATGAGCGGCGCTGTGCCCCCGGGCAACCATAGGGCGCCGGCCTGACTGCCTGTGAGGACGACGCGCGGCGAGTTCTTGATGGTGGCCAGGGCGGCGTCGATGCCGCGCGGGGCCACGAAGTAGGCGGGTTTCCCGTTCGACGCGAGTACGCGATAGTCGAGGGTCCACCGGCGCAGCACTTCGCGGCGGTCGACTGCGACGACCTTGCCCGCGTCGCGCCGCACGGCGCCCTCTGCGGTGAGCAGGGGCAATGTCTTCGACACCGAGCCGGGGCTGACTTCGGCCGCCGCCGCCAATTCGCGCACTCCCACGGGGGCCGCGCAGGACAGCAGCGCGCGCATGATCCGCCCAGCGCTGGCGCCTTTCAGGCTCAACGTCTGCCGGCGTGGGTCCGCGTTGGGGGCGCGCTCGGCGCCGCTGGCGGCGATGGCGAGCATCGGGCGGTCTGAGACGAGGCGCACCCACCCAGTCGAGTCCGCGTAGCTGACCCCCGCCTTGTCCAACGCGGCCCTCGCCGGGGCGGACAAGTACGGTGAGAACACAATGAATCCCGCCCACCCGTTCGCTTCGGCGACGGCGCGAAGCCCCTGCAATGACGCGGGAGACAGCGATCCCGCAGCGGCCGGGGACTTTGTCTCAAGCCCGAATTCGGCGCTCTGGTTGGATGGGCTGCTGACTCGGATGACAGCGTCCGGACGCCTGCTCGGGCCGGTGGCCGCCTCCAGATGTGTCACATCGGCCTGCCAGCCCTTAGGCAGCGCCGCGCGAACAGAGTCGACCACCGGCCTAAGTGTTTCCTGAATCGCACGGTTTCCCATCACGGGAAACAGCCTAATTCAGGAACCATTGGCAGTCCAAGTCGTTGCAGCCGCCAGTCGCCCGGGCCAAAGCAGCCGCCGGCGGCCGTAGGCGGCTGCGCCGACGCGGGGGAGGTCAGGCGTCGGCGCCCTTGGCTTCTGAGGCTGGGTGCTTCGAGCCGTGCGGCACCTGCTGGAGATAGATGACCTCGGTCTCGGCCGCGACCAGTGGCGCCAGATCCTCGCCCAGTTTGGCGAGAGCCTTGGACTGGCCGTGGGCGTCCAGGTCCGCCTGCGAAGCCCATTTCTCGATCAGCACGAACCTGTCCGGCGCCTCGTGGAGGGCGTACAGCAGGCAACCTGGTTCCTGATAAACATCGGTTTGAGCGGCGGCGATGATGGCGTGCACCGAGTCATGCAGGCCCTCGCGCGGGAAAAAGGTGGCGACAATCACCACAGGATCAGCCATAGCGTCCTCCTAGACACTGACGGTCCCAAACCGGCGGTTCGGGCCGAGCTTCCAGATCGAGCCGGATCGTTGGGATTGGTTGCGGGTTGTTGGTCAACACCAAGCTAAACCCGCCCCCAGACAGCTTAGGCGCTGGCCGCGAGAAGTCTCAAGAGTTGATGGTCACCGCCGGGCGAACCGGGCCAGGCGCAGCGAGTTGGTGACGACGATCACAGAACTCATGGCCATGGCTGCCCCCGCCAGCATGGGGCTGGCCCAGCCGAACATGGCCAGCGGCAGCATGGCGACGTTGTAGGCGAAAGCCCAGAACAGGTTTTGCTTGATCACCCGCAAGGTCGCCCGCGACAGCCGGATGGCCTCCGGCACGGCCGTCAATTGGTTTCGCATCAAGGTGATGTCGGCGGCGTTGTTGGCCACGTCCGTGCCCGATCCCATGGCCATCCCCAGGTCAGCGGCGGCGATGGCGGCCGCGTCGTTGACGCCATCGCCCACCATGGCGACAACCTGCGACTCGGCCTGGAGACGCCGGACCACCTTGACCTTGGCCTCGGGCGTGACTTGCGCCGACACGTCATCGGCCGCGATCCCGACCGCTTTGGCCGCCACCACGGCCGCGCCCCGCGAGTCGCCGGTCACGAGCCAGGGACGAACGCCGAGGGCTTTGAGTTGCCCGATGGCGTGCGCCGCTTCCGGTTTCGGCTCATCTCTCAAGACCAAGACCGCCCGCGCCTGGCCATCCCAGCCGACCAGGACGGCGGTGCCGCCCGAATCGGCGGCGGCGGCGTAGGCGTCGGCGGCCGCGCCGCCGACGTCCAGGCCCAGGCCGGTCAGGTAGGACGGCTTGCCGACGGCGGCCAAGACCGGTTCGGCGCCGGGCAGTTGGACCTGTCCGCTGGCGCCGCCGCCGGGCTGGGACTTGAAATCGGTCAGCGCGGGCAGGGCGCCGGCGCGGGCGGCGCGGGCCGCGATCGCCACCGCGATGGGATGTTCGGAGGGCGCTTCGACGGCGCCGGCCACCGCCAGGGCGGCTGGGCGCGGGGCCGACCGGCCGGCGACGGCCGGTGTCAGCACCTCGACCAGCTCCATTTTGCCGGCGGTGACGGTGCCGGTCTTGTCGAGCGCGATGGCCGTGATCCGGCGGGTCGACTCGAGCACCTGTGGCCCTTTGATGAGGATGCCGAGGCGCGCGCCGCGCCCGGTCCCAACCAGGATGGCGGTTGGCGTGGCCAGGCCGAGGGCGCAGGGGCAGGCGATGATGAGCACCGATGAGGCGGCCATGAAGGCCGCCTCGACCCCGGCGCCGAGGATCATCCAGGCGGCCCAGGTGGCGAGCGCCGCCACCAGCACAGCTGGCACGAACCAGCTGGAGATGCGGTCGGCCAGCCGTTGAATCGGCGCTTTGCCGGTCTGGGCGGCGGCCACCAGGCGTCCGATCGACGCCAGGCGGGTCTGCTCCCCGACAGCGGTGGCGCGCACTATCAAGGCCCCGGACGCGTTGATCGTCGCGCCCGTGACTTGATCGCCGGGGTGGACGTCGACCGGCACCGGCTCGCCGGTGAGGAGCGATGTGTCGACGGCCGACTCGCCCTCGACCACCACGCCATCGGTGGCGATCTTGTCGCCGGGTCGCACCCGGAACAACTCGCCCACCCGCAGTTGGCTGATCGGCACCGTCCGCTCGGCGCGGGCGCCGGGCGGACCATCGATCACGGTGACTTCTTTGGCGCCCATCGACAGCAGGTCGCGCAGGGCGTCGCCGGCGCGTTTCTTGGAGTTGAACTCCATCAGCTTGCCCGCCAGCAAGAAGACGGTGATGACGGCGGCCGACTCGAAATACAACTCCGGCATGCCGTGGCGGCCGCTGGCGGCCGCCGGGAAGAAGGTGAAGTCCATGCGCATGCCGATCTCGCCGGCGCCGCCCAAGACCAAGGCCCACCAGGACCACAGCGTCGAGACGATCACCCCCAGCGACACCAGCGTGTCCATGGTCGAGCTGAGATGGCGGGCGGCCCGCCAGGCGGCGATGTGGAACGGCCAGGCGCACCAGATGGCGACCACGCTGGCCAACGGCGCCACCAGCCATTGCCAGGCCGGGAATTGGAGCGCCGGGATCATCGACAAGGCGACCACTGGCGCCGCCAGGACGGCGCCGACGATCAGGCGTTGCTTGAGGATCTCATCGCGGTCCTTACCCGGCGGCGTGGCCACTTCCATGGCGTCCATGTCGGCCATCGGGTTGGCCGGGCCGGCCGGGGCCGCTCCCGCCATGCCGGCCATCGGACCGGACGGGGCTGGGAGCGAGGACGGTGCTGGGACCGCGGGCGCGGCATCGGACGGGGGGCGGGACAACTTGGCCGTGTAACCGGCCGCCTCAACCGCTTTGACGACGTCGGCGCTGGTCAACGTGGGCGGCCCGGTGACGCGCGCGGTCTCGAGCGGCAGGTTGACGGTGACGGTGACGCCGTCCAGCTTGCCGACCTTGCGCTCGATCCGCGCGGCGCAAGAGGCGCAGGTCATCCCGCCGATGTCGAAGTCGTAACTGACCCCGGGCGGGCGCGAGCGCAGGTCGGCGCTCATGGCGTCAGCGCGTAACCGGCCTCGTCGACGGCGGCGGCGATGGCTGCCGGGTCGATGGCGGCGCCAGACGTGACGGTGACGGTCGAGACCTCGCCCGCCGCCAGGTCGACCGCGACGGACTCGACGCCCGGGATGGCGCCGATCTCCTCTTTGACCGCTTTGACGCAGTGTTCGCAGGTCATGCCCTCGACACGGTAGACAGCAGTGGCCATGATTCTTCTCCTCAGACGTCTTTCAGATGATCCGCGACCAGGCGGGCGGCCAGGCCGGTGTAGGTGGCCGGACTGAGGGCCCGCAGGCGCGCCGTCGCCTCGGGCGCCAGCCCAAGGTCCGCGACGAACCGGCGAATCTCATCCAGCGACACGCGCTGTCCGCGCGTCAAGTCCTTTAACCGCTCATACGGGTCGTCCATTCCCGGCGTCCCGGCCACGGCCGCCGCCCTCATGGCGGATTGGATCGGCTCGGCCAGGACCTCCGGGTTGGCGTCCAGGTCCGCGGCCAGCGCGGCGCGGTTCACATCCAGCCCGGCCAGGCCCCGGCGGAGGTTGTCCAGCGCCAGCAGCGAGTGGCCCACGGCCACGCCGATGTTTCGCTGCGTGGTCGAATCGGTCAGGTCGCGTTGCAGGCGGGAGGTGACCAGGGTGGCCGCCAGCGTGTCGAACAGGGCGGCGGCCAGCTCCAGGTTGGCCTCGGCGTTCTCGAACCGGATCGGGTTGACCTTGTGTGGCATGGTCGAGGACCCGACCGTGCCCTGGCCGCGCGCCTGGGTGAAGTAACCCAGCGAAATGTAGGTCCACATGTCGGTGGCGAGGTTGTGGGCGATCCGCCCGAAGCGCGCCAGGTCGGAGTACAACTCGGCCTGCCAGTCATGCGACTCGATCTGGGTGGTCAGAGGATTCCAGCTGAGACCCAGCTTCTCGACGAAGCGGCAGCTGATCTCCGGCCAGTCGGCCTGTGGGACGGCGGCCACATGCGCGCCGAAGGTGCCCGAGGCGCCGTTCAACTTGCCCAAATACTCAGTCCCCTGGACGCGCCTGAGCTGGCGGCGCAGCCGGTGGGCGGTGACCGCCAGCTCCTTGCCCAGCGTGGTCGGGGTGGCCGGCTGCCCATGCGTGCGCGCCAGCATCGGCAGGTCGGCGTTGGCGCGGGCCAACGCCGCCAGGTCGTTCACCAAACCCTCGGCGGCTGGCCGCCAGACCTGCTCGATGCCGCCCTTGATGACCAAGGCGTAGCTCAACGAATTGACGTCTTCGCTGGTCAGCGCGAAATGAATGACAGGATTCAGGTGCGGGCCGAGCCCGCCCCCGCCGCCTGGCAGGGTGGGCGCTGCCGCCAACCGGCGCTGGAGGAAGTATTCGACGGCTTTGACGTCGTGGACCGTTTGGCGCTCGATGGCTGCCAGCTCGGCCAGTTCGGCCGGGCCGAAGTCCTGGGCCAGGCCCCGCAGGTAAGCGCGGGCCTCCGGGGTCAGCGTGGGCGCCCCGGGCAACACGCTCTCATCGAGCAAATGTATGAACCACTCGGTCTCTACCAGAATACGGGCGCGGTTGAGCGCCGCTTCGGAGAAATAGTCGACCAGCCCGCCGGTGGCGGCGGCGTAGCGGCCGTCGAGCGGGCTGAGGGCTGGGCGCGGATCGAGGTCGGAGAAAGAGGTTGGCACGCGCCAAGTTTAGTGGCGCGTGCCCGGCCTACCGCCCCGCAGGTTCGATCAAGGTTCGGTCAAGGCGCCGGTCAGGGCTTCTTGACCGCCAGCGCCTGAACCGTCAGGAACATCCCGTCGATGATCAGCCCCGGCACCAAGAACCAATTGGCCAGGTAGGGCGCGGTCATGTGCCCGGCCACGCCGTAGTCGCCGATCACCGAGATCAGCAAGGCCAGCAGCCCGAACACAGTCAAGGCGCCGCCGATGACGAACAGCAGGATGCCCCAGATGCCGCCGGCCAGGGGGCTGGCCGCCTTGGGCGGGCCGTAGCCGGGGTAGGGGACGGGGCCGGTGTTTTGCCCGGGATAGCCGGGTGCCGGCTGTTGCGGATAGTAGCCCGGCTGAGGCTGCGGCTGACGCTGGGGCTGGGGCTGAGGCTGCGGCTGGGGCTGGGGCTGGGGCTGCGGCTGCGGCTGGAGCGCGGGCGGCGGCCCCTGAGGAGGCACGGGCGGCGCCAGAGGCGCCTGCGGTGGCGGTGGCGGGGGCGGCGGGGGCGGCGGCGTCTGCGCGGGCTGCTGTGGGGGATATTGGGGAGGTTGCTGCGGTGTGCTCATGGGGCAAACTTACACTCTCCGCGCCGATCTACAAGTACTCGCGCGCCCTGTCGACCGCCCGCTGCCCATATGAGCCGCCGAACAGCGCCGCGTGCACCAGCAGCGGGAACAATTGATGCAGGCCGATCCGCTCGCGCCAGCCCTCGGCCAGCGGCGAGACCTCGTTGTAAGCGTCGATCAGGTTGGTCAAGCCGAACAGCCCGAACAGCGCCAGCATCGCCAAGTCGGTCTCGGCGTGGCCGCCGTGGGCGGCCGGGTCGATCAGGCACGCGCCCGTCCAGGGCCGCCCGCCCCCGCCCAGCGGATCGGTCCAGACAACGTTGCCCGTCCACAAGTCGCCGTGCAGGCGCGCGGCCGCGTCCGCCGCCAGCAGCCCCGGTTGCGGCGCGTCGAATTTCCCCGCCGCCAGGCGCTTGGCCAGGGTTTCGAGCACGCCGATCCCGTCCGGCGGCAGCGCCCCGACGCGCTCGGCCGCCAGCGCGTAGGGCAGGACACGCTCGGCCGCGTAGAAGCGGCCCCAGGTCAGGTCGCTTTGGCTGACAAAAGACAGGGGCGCGAGCCCGATGCCGCCGGGACCGTCCCAGCCGGGCGGCGCGGCGCCGTGGTGGGCCGCCCCAGCCGCGTGAGTGTGGGCGAGGGCTCGGCCCAGCGCCTCGGCCGCGCCCTCGGCCGGCGTCACCGTCGGCAGATACTCCAACTCGAGATGGCTGTCGGCGACCGTCTTGACCTGAACTGTGCGCGCGCCATCGGGCACCGCGCCCAGCCAAGCCAACGACAGCGCCTCCAACCTGGGCGAACCGGGCTGACCCCGGCGGTAGCGTTTGGTGAAAGTGCGCGGCACGCCTCCTATTGTCCCGCCTCGGCGGGGTGGTCGGTTCCCTGAGGGCGCGGGCTCGTCCACAGGCCTTCCTTTTCTGGGCGGCCGGCCGGCGGCGTTTGGCGGATGATTTGAGGATGGTCTACGCGGCGGGCTACACGGAAGCGATGAAATGCTCAGGCTGGCACACGGTCAACGCCATCGAGTTGCTGCGCGCGCGGGCGGATGAGGCGGTCGAGAACATCAGCCAAGCGGCTCAACTGGTTGACTTGGCCTGGCCGGACGACTGGCGCTCGCCGGCGGCCAGCGCCTACGGGCAGTCCGTCGCCCGGCTGCGGGCCCGCTTCCTGCTCGCCGCCGGCGCCGCCCGGGACCAACGGGACCAGTTGGCGGCCTGGAAGCGGACGGCGTTGAGCGTGACATCGGGGCCATGAGCGACGATTCTGTGACCATCCTGGGCGGGGCCGGCGGAGCCATCGCCTGCATGGAGGACCTCGATCTGCTGGCGCTGCGGTTGGGCTGGGCGCGCCCAGAAGTTGAGGCGGCCGAGCGGGCGGCCGTCCTGATGGACGGCCTGGTCGACAGCGGCGACAGGCTGGCGGCGGACAGCCCGCTGCGGCTGCATCTGCCAGGCATCTGCGATCCGGTCGAGTCGACCGCCTTTTTCGAGTCGGTCAAACTGGCGCGCGCCTTCGCCGCCACGACCGGGCTTGTCGGGCTGGTGGACCAGGTTGACGACCTGATGGCGCGCCTGCGGCTGGCGAAAGCGAATTACGAGCAGGTCGAGGCGGACACCGCCGCGATGTTCGCCTCGGCCCCGCAACTGACTCTGTGGCCGGTCAACTCCTTGTTGCCCTGGCCGTTCTCGGTGCTGACACGCTTCTTCAGCCTGGCCCACAGCGCCGTCCTGGACGCCGCCGGCAGCCTGCTGGTGGACGGGCGGGCGCCGTCTTGGGCGGAGTTGTTGCGCGCCCACCACGACGACTTCCGCGGGCTGGTGGCCAGCGCCATCACGCCAGCGCCGCTCTTTGTCACCCCGACCACCGACCAGTTGGCCCGGGCGGTGACGGCCGCCGCCTCGTTGTTCCACGGCGACGGCTTGGCGGTCACCGTCGAGCGGGGCGCGACCAAGGCGGTCGAGCCGCCAACAGGGATCGAGGACCTGATCTGGCGGATCAAGGGCTTGGCCGATGCCGACACATCGGACAGCCAGATCGGCGTCACCAAGATCACCGCCGCCGACGGCTCGATCAGTTGGTTGGTGTCGGTGCCCGGCACGCAGTCCCTGAACATCGACACCGGATCGAACGCCGCCGACATGGGGACCAATCTGCGCGCGGTCCCCGGCGACACCAACGCCATCGGCCTGGCCGCGGTCGCCGCCATGATCGACGCGGGCGTCAAGAAGGGGGAGCCGGTGGTCTTGACCGGGCATTCGCAGGGCGGGATCGTCAGCGCCGCCCTGGCCGCCGACCCGGATTTCACGGCCCAATTCTCGGTGGCGGCGGTGCTGACCCTGGGCTCGCCGGTGTCGCAGTTGCGGCCCGCCAATTCGGCGCAGTGGCTGTCGCTGGAACACACCCAGGACATCATCCCGGCGCTGGCGGGCGGGTCGAACGCGCGTGGCCGCAACCAAACCACGGTGGTGCGCGACCTGGCTGGCGCCAGCGACCCAGACATCCGCGCCGGCGCCACCGACCTGGGAGTGGCCCACCACGCCGAGACCTACGCCGACATGGCCAAGCAGCTCGACGCCTCATCCGACCCGTCGCTGGCCGCCTGGCGGGCCAGCGCCGAACCTGTCCTAGGCGCAGCGGCCGCGGCCGAGACCACCGTCTACAAGGTCAAGCGTCAGGAGTGATCGCGGCGCTTGACCGGGATCGAAAGCAGCGCTGTGATGATGGCCAAGACCAGGCCCGCGCCAATCGCGGCGCCGAACGAGTCGATCTCCAGGCCGAAGCTGGTCCACGAGGACACCCAAGAGACCAGTTCCAACATGGCGGCGTTGATGACCAGCGCGAACAGCCCCAATGTCAGGATGTACAGAGGCAAAGAAACGACCTTGACCAACGGTCTGACAATCAGGTTGACCACCGCCAGAATCAGGCCGATCCCCAAGTAGGCGGCCACCTGGCCGATGATCGACGGGTGCGCCGGGACCAACCGCATCGAGTCCCACAGCCAGTCCACTATGAACAGGCCCGCGGCGTTGATGAGGACGCGCCAGCCGAAAGGAACCATCCGAACATCATTCCATCTTCGTGCCGGACCGCCGGACCGCCGGACCGCCCGCCGCCATCCCGCAGGGTTTCAGCGGAATCTGATGGCTTCGGCAATGATGTCGTGGCGCCGGGATGCCCGCCCGGTGGTCATAACCCCGCGCCGACGATGCGGACGTGGAACGATGGTCCTATGACCAAGGTCCGAATTCGCCCGTCCGTCGCCAAACTGCCGACCTACCAGCCCGGCGGCCGGCCTTCCGGCCGGCTCGTCTACAAACTGTCCTCGAACGAGTCACCGTATCCGCCGCTGCCCGGCGTCATCGCCGCCGTCACCGACTCGGCGGTCGACCTCAACCGCTATCCGTCCATGCTGGCGGACGAGTTGGCCGGCGCCATCGCCCGTCTGCACGGCCTGGAACCCGGCCAGGTGGCTGTTGGCGCCGGGTCGGTGGCGGTGCTGGCGCACACCCTGACAGCGGTGGCGGGCGAAGCCGACTCCGTCGCCTACCCCTGGCGCTCATTCGAGGCCTACCCGATCCTGACCGGCATCACCGGCGCCGAATCGGTGACGGTCCCGCTCGGCCCGGAGGGCCGGCTTGACCTGGAGGCCCTGGCCGCAGCGATCAACGCGCGCACGCGGGCGGTGCTGGTCTGCTCGCCGAACAACCCCACCGGCCCGGCCGTCCATCAAGACGAGTTCGACCGCTTCATGGCGGCGGTGCCGGAGAGCGTGCTGGTGGTCTTGGACGAGGCTTACGCGGAGTTCGTGACCGACGGCGAAGCGGTCGACGGCATTGGCGCCATCGCCGCGCACGGCAACCTGGTGGTGCTGCGGACCTTCTCGAAAGCCTACGGCTTGGCCGGGATGCGGGTTGGCTACGCCCTTGGGCGCTCGCGCCTGATCGACGCCATCAGGGCGGTGACCACGCCGTTCTCGGTCTCGGCCATGGCCGAGCTGGCCGCGATCACATCCCTGCAGCTGACCGATCAACTGCGTCAGCGCGTGGCCGGCGTGGTCCAACGGCGGACCTTCATGTTCGAGGGGCTGGTGGCCCAGGGCTGGCAGCCGCCGGACCCGCAGGGCAACTTCGTCTGGCTGGACCTGGGAGTCGACTCCGTCCCCTTCGCCGACGCCTGCCGCCGCGCCGGCGTGCTGGTGCGGCCGTTCGCGGATGAAGGCGTGCGCGTCTCGGTCGGAGAACAAGAAGGTGTCGAACGGTTCCTCGAGGTCGCCTCGACCTGGGTCTGAGCCGAGGCCTGAACCAGGGCGGGCGCGGTTCTTAGGAAACTCTCACAGTTGATTAATGACCCGCTTAAAGACGTCCGGCAAGGTGGATGCCATGACAGATCAACCGTCTTATCAGCAGCCGAACTCATCTGATCCGGGCGTCCCAGAGGGCCGCGGTCAGCGTTGGACCCGGGGGAAGATCGCCGTCGTGGCGGTGGCGGGACTCAGCCTGGCCGCCCTCGGCGGCGGCATGACCGCCCAAGCCATCAGCGGCGCCGGGCGCTCGCATCCGGGCCCGGTGGTCGGCGACCCGGTGCATGTGGCCGTCGCCACGCCGCCAGAGGCGGCCTCCGCCCAGGCCGCCGGCACGGCCAGCGTGCCCGACCCAGCCACCGTGCCCGACCCAGCCACCGTGCCCGACCCGGCCACGAGCGCGCCCGCCGCCGGGGCCGCGGAAGCCGGCCAGACGGCATCGGCGGCGGGGCAGGCGACCCCGGCCCCGGCTCCAACCCCGGCCAACCCCGGCCAACTCATCTCCGAGGATGAGGCCAAGCAGATCGCGCTGGCGAGAGTGCCGGGCGCGACCTCGATCCGGCTGGAACTCGAGCGCCACAAGAACCACGCCAAGTACGAGGGCAAGATCATCCACGGCTGGACCGAATATGAGTTCGAGATCGACGCGGTGACCGGCGCTATCCTCGAATGGGAAGCGGACGACCTCGATTGAGGCCGCCCGCGAGGTGACGATTGGCGCCGAGCAGGCAAGGAGCCTCACAATGCGCAAACCGATGAGCTTCCGGCTGCGTCTGGCGGTCTGGGTGGCGGGCCTGGCGGCGCTCGGCCTGGCGGCCGCCGGCGGGCTGACCTACCTGGTCGAACTGGCGCGAACAGACTCGCGTCTGGCCGGGTCCTTGGAGCGGGCCGCCGGGTCGCTTTACCGCTACGCGGAGGAGCACGCCGACCTGCAAATTGACGACTTGATCGACGGCGCCGTGGGCCGGTCGCTGAACGCCGATGACGAATGCACCATCGGGCGGCCCGGCGCCGATGGCCCTTGGACCCACGCCGGCGCCGGCGTGGTTTGCGGGCGCGTTCTGGCCGACGCGCGGCTGCTGTCCCTGATCGCGGCGGCCCCGGCCGATGAGGCCGTCAGGGTCCGCCACCTGGATGGGGACCTCGGGAACTACGCCTATGTGGCGGTGCCGGTGATCCCGGCACCGGACCCGGACGGCGGGACAGATGCCGAGGCCGCCGGCGGGACAACACCTGACGCGGCGTCGAGCGCGGCTGGCGCGACGGCATCGGGCGGCATGGCGGTCGGCGAAACCGCCAGCCCCGAAGGCGGGGTCTACGCGGCGGTGATCGACCGGGGCGCCCAGCGAGCCGAAGTCGCGCGCTCGTATCTTGTCGGCTACCTGCCGGTGGGGCTGGGGGCGGTGGCGCTGGTGACGGCGGCGGGCTGGGCGGCCGCCAGCCGAATCCTGCGGCCGCTGCGAAAGGTGGCCGCCACCGCCACCCAAATCGCGGCCGGGCCGGGCGGGCGACCGGACATCGGGCGGCGCCTGGATGTGGACGGCCCGGCCGAGGCGGTCGAGCTGGCCGGCGCCATGAACACCATGCTGGACGCGCTACAAGCCGCCTTCGAGTCGCAGCGGCAATTGCTCGATGACGTGGGCCACGAGTTGCGGACGCCGCTGACCGTCATCCAAGGCCACTTGGAACTGATGGACCAGGAGGACCTCGGCGACGTGACGGCGACGCGGGCGCTGGCGTTGGACGAATTGGCGCGCATGCGCCGATTGACGGACTCGCTGGTGACGCTGGCGGCGGTGGACGGCCCGGACTTCGCCAAACTCACGCCCCTGGCGCTCGGCCCATGGTTTGACGAACTGGTCGACAAGGCCCGCGGCCTGGGCGAGCGCCAATGGATCGTGGCGGCCCGCGACGAAGCATGGGCGCTGGCGGACCGGCAGCGGCTGACCGAAGCGATGCTGGAACTCGCCACCAACGCGGTCAAGCATTCGCCGGAGGGCTCCGCCGTGGCTTTCGCCTTGCGGCGGGAGGGCGCCTGGGTTCGCCTGGCCGTGCGCGATCAAGGCCGGGGCATCGACCCGGCCGACCAGCGGCGCGTCTTCAAGCGGTTCGCGCGGGCGGCCGGCGCCAAACGGGACGGCGGGGCCGGCCTGGGGCTCGCCATCGTCGCCAAGATCGCGGCGGCGCACGGCGGCCGGGTCGAGGTTCGTTCCAACCCCGGCGAGGGGGCCGAGTTCGCCCTGTGGCTGCCGGCGCTGGCGGACCCGGCCCGAACCGGGGACGGGGGTCAGGCGGCGTGACCCACATTCTGATAGTCGAGGACGAGGAACGCATCGCCTCCTTTCTGACCAAGGGGCTGAAGGGCGCTGGATACGGCGTCACCTGGGCCGCCAGCGGGGCCGAGGCGCTGGCCCTGGCGCGGGCGGCGCCCGTCGATTTGATGATCCTTGACCTGGGTTTGGCGGACATGGACGGCATGGCGGTCCTGGCGCGGCTGCGCGCGGCGGGCGTCGGTCCGCCGGTGATCATTCTGACCGCCCGCACCGGCGTCACCGACACTGTGGCCGCCTTGGAGGGCGGCGCCGACGATTACCTGACCAAGCCGTTTCGGTTCGCGGAGTTGTTGGCCAGGATCCGGTTGCGCTTGCGCCCAACTTCCGCCGATGCCGCCGATCACGCGGATTGCGCCGATGCCGCCGGGCGGGTTCTCGAGGTCGCCCCGGTCCGCTTGGAGTTGGACACGCGCCGGGTCTTTGTCGAGGGCCGCGAGGTGGCGCTGTCCGCCCGCGAGTTCGCCCTGGCCCAGACGCTGATGCGCCGCCCCGGCCAGGTCTTCAGCCGCGCCCAGTTGTTGTCGCTGGTCTGGGGTTATGATCACGATCCGGGCTCGAACGTGGTCGATGTCTATTTGAGCTATCTGCGCAAGAAGCTCGGCGCTGACCGGATCGAGACGGTTCGCGGTCTGGGTTTCCGCTGGCGCAAACCTCCGGTTAGTTGACTTGCAAACCCCTGGCTGATTGGCTTGCAGAACATCGATTAGGCTGGCCACCCAGGTGGCGAGAAGGGATGGTCCGGTGCCGCAGACATATATCGGCCGAGTGGCCGATTCGCAGCTCAGCGAACGGCTGGGCCGGGTGGGCGCGGTCCTGGTCGAGGGCGTCAAAGGCTGCGGCAAGACCGAGA
>JAITJZ010000086.1 GCA_031278655.1 Bifidobacteriaceae bacterium | reverse complement strand
ACCCCGTGTGGCGCGGCTGGCTGGCGGCGGTGTTGGCGGCGGCGGCCGCCATCACCGCCGGAATCACCATCCTAGGACGGGTCAAGGGGACCGGGCTGGGCCGCATGGCCGACGCCCTGGACCTGGTGGCCCTGGTCTCGCTGCTGCCGCTGGCGATAATCGTGGCCGGGCTGGCCTAGGGGCGCGGACATGGCGACCAAGAAAGAACTGGCCCAGGCGCAATCATTCGCCCGCCGCCGCCTGCTGACAGCCTTCACCAGCGGCATCCCGGGCGGCAAAGAACTGGAACCGGCGCGCCCGGCGCGCACAGTGGTGGCAGGGGTCGCCCTGGCGGTCCTGGTGGTGCTGGGCGGGCTCGGATTCGGCCTGCTGTCCCCCAGCCTGCCGGACGGCTGGGACAACAACCACCTGATCCTGATCAAAGGCGAAGGCTCGCGCTACGTCACCCAGAACGGCGTCCTCTACCCGGTGGCCAACACCGCCAGCGCCCGGCTGGTTGTGCCCGCCGGCGAACTGACCACCATCACGGTGGCCGCGAAACAATTGGACGGGCTCGAGCGCGGCCCGGCCATCGGCATAGTTGGCGCCCCTGACGAACTGCCCGCGGCAGACCGGCTGATCAAGAGCGGCTGGTCGGCCTGTTTGGCCGAGGGCGCGGTCGCCACCGACCTGCGCGCCGGCGAGCCCGCCGCAGAAGTCTCCAGCGCCAGCCTGCTGGCCACGGTGCCGGGCCAAACCGACACGGTCTGGCTGATCAGCGGCGGCCGGCGGCACCCAATCGCTGCCGGCGCCATCGACGGCGTGGCCATGTTCCTGGGTCTGGGGGCCAGCGCCACCACCGAAGTCCCCAGCCTGTGGCTGAACCTGTTCGCGCCCGGCAGCGAACTGACCGGGTTCGAGATTCCCGGCGCCGGCGGCGCGGCCGCCCACGAAGCCGAGGTCGAGGGCCGCCAAGTTCGGATCGGCTCAATGGTGCGGATCGCCGCCGGCGAGCGCACCCGCACCTACGTTGTGACCGAGAACAGCCAATTGGCGGAACTGACGCCAACGGCGGCGGCGCTGTACGAATACGGGCTCAAACCCGACCAGCAGGCGCTGGCGCCCGTGACCGCCCAAGGCGGCCAAATGCAGGCCTTCACCTTCTCCTCGGAATTGAAGTACCCGGCCGACTGGCCGCAGACCGTCAACGAGCCGATGGACTCCTCCGCCAGGCCGTGCGCCCTGACCACCGGCGAAGCCGACCCGGCCGATGCCGTCCGGCTGGCCACCGCCACCGCCGAAGCCCCAAACCAAGCAGGCGTCACCGTCCAAAAAGGCCACGGCGCGCTGTTCACACCCTCAGACTCGGCCTCCGGGTCAGCCACCTACCCGTTCCTGGTGGACCACTCCGGCACCGCCTACGCCATCAACAACGCGCCGGAGGCGACCTTGGCGCAGCTCGGGTACAGCGCCGAGGACCTGTCCGTGGCGCCGCGTTCCTGGATCGCGCTATTCACGCCCGGCCCAGCCCTTGACCCGGCCGCCGCCGGGCTGCCGATCAGCGCCTCGCTCGAGGCCCAGACGGGCGCCGAGGAAACTGACTCGGCTGACCTGGCCGGGGCCCAACCCGCCGCCGCCGCCACCGCCAACGAATGCGACGACCGGGTCAACAACCTGATGGCAGGCCGCCCGGCCGCCCTCGACACCATCCAATTGAGCGACGCCGAAGTCCTTGCCACCGGCAAAGGCGTGCGCGTGGCGCTGGTCGATTCCGGTGTCGACGCCTCCAACCGCCATTTCATCGATCCTGAAGGAATCAAGCACACCGTCGAAGACGGCTGGGACTTCCGCTACAACGGCGGCACCCCGCCAGACCCAGATGTGGACCAACCGCCCGAAGGGCAAATCGACAACGCCTCCGGCAAAGTCGACTCCGACGGCCACGGCACCGCCGTGGCCGGGCTCGTGGCCGCCCGGACCGTGGCCGGGTCCGGTCTGAGAGGCGTGGCGCCCGGCGCCACGATCATCCCGATCCGGGTCTACGTCAACGGCTCAGAAGAAGCAGCAGCCGTGGGCCACGCCCCGACCGAGGACAACTTGGCGGCCGGGATCTCAGCGGCGGTCGCGGCCGGGGCCGACATCATCAACATTTCGATGTCAACCGACACCGACCACGCCGGCGTCCGCGAGGCGGTGGCGGCCGCCCAGGCGGCCGGCGCTCTGGTGGTGGCGGCGGCCGGGAACGTCCAAGACGCCGGCGGCACCGCCAACCCGCCCTGGTACGGCCCGGACGGGTCGGTTTACCAGGTCAGATACCCCGCCGCCTACGATGCCGTGGTCGGCGTGGCGGCAGCCTCGACAGAAACCGGGCTGGTCGGGGCGGGGGCGCTGCACGGGCCGCAGGTCGACATCTCGGCGCCCGGCACCAACATTGTCTCGACCTACTTGAACGGCGGCGACTGCGGCATCAACGGCGACGAGCCGTCGTCATCGTTCGCCACCGGCTACGTCTCCGGCGCTGCCGCGCTGCTGGCGGAGCTCTACCCCGACGCCGGCCCGGAGTACTGGGCTTACCGCCTGACCGCCACCGCGCTGCGACCGCGCGCCGACAGCTCCGACCAGTTGGCGGGGTGGGGCCTGCTCCAAGTCCACGACGCGCTGACCGCCACCCTTGACGCCTCCATCCCGGGGCCGCCGCCGCCGGGGGGTTCGGCGGACCAGGTCGCCGGCGGCGCGGCCGTGCCGCTGGTGGACCCGCAGTCGCAAAGCTCACCGCTCGAGCCGATCAGGGCGGTCGCCGCCCCGGCCGCGATCACGGCCCTGGCCGTGGTGGCGGTGGCTTATTCGGTCAGCGCCCGGCGGGCCGGGGCCAATCGTGGGAATGAACGGGCTAGTCGGCGGGCGCCGGGGCCACGACTGTGACCTTTGGGACGGCGTAGGGCAGGGCCGGGCGAAGCGGAGTCTCATGGTCCCGGCCGTGCGCTACAGGCTCCATCCGGCTGGCGGTCAGGCGCTCGATCCAATCGGCGCCGCCTCTGCGGGCGGTCAGCGGGACCAGCCAAAAGGCCGCGCCGCCAAGAGCCATCGCCACAGCGCCCAACGCCCAGCGCGGCGCCGCCCGCCAACCGGGCGCCCGGTCGGTCGCGGCGGCCACGGTGCGCAGCCGGGCGGCGAGCAACCCGGGTGTGGCGCCCCAGCGCGCCTCCCACAGACAAAAGACCAACAGCGCCTCGGCACCCGCCACAACCGCCCCGGCCCAGCCCGCCAACACCCAGCCGACGGCCGCCACCGCGGCCACGGCCGCCCAATCGAGCGCCGCGGCCAACACCCTGGCGGCGACGCGGACCTGGTTTGAGCCATCCGGGCGCCAGGCGCCCGGCGCCCCGGCCGACCGGGACGGCTTCCACGTGCGAGAAGCTGGCGCCGGCGGGCGGGGCATGGGCGCGGGCGGGGCAAGAGCCACCGCAGGCTGGACGAAAGCCGCGGTCTCAGAATCCACCAGCAACCCGCAAGCCGGGCACATGGCCTGGCCCGGGTAAAGCTCCCGGCCGCAACCAGGACAGCGCGGCGGCAGTTGGGGCGGCTGCACCGGCGGCTGAGGAGGCACCGGCGGCGGTGGCGGTGGCATGAGCGGCGGCGGTGGCTGGGGCGGCGGCGGCGGCGGCATCTGCGGCTGGGGCGGCGGCGGTGGCGGCGGCGGCATGAGCGGCGGCGGCATCGGCGCCTGGGGCGGTGGCTGAGGCGGCCACAGCTGGGGGGGCATCGGTGCCGACGGCGGCATCGGTTGGGGCGGCCATAGCTGGGAGGGCGGCGGCGGCATCGGCTGGGGCGGCCATAGCTGGGGGGGCATCGGTGCTGGCGGCGGCATCGGCCGCTGGGGCGGCTGGGGCGGCATCGGCGGCGGCGGCCCGAAGCTGGTCACGATGCCGCCCGCCGGGCCAACTCCAACAAATTGACCGCCACCAACGCGGCCGGGGGCCCAAAGACGACGGCCAAGAACTGCGCCGCGTCGCCCAGCCGGGACAGGCCGATCGACCGGTAACCGCGCGCCGCCACCACCGAGGCGAACACCGCCACCAAACCGACGCCGACGACCACCGCCACCGGCAGCCACGCCTCACCGCCAGCACGCATCCACCAGAAACCCAATTCCAGGGCCACCACGCCGGCGGCTAGGCGCGGGGCCAGGCGGGTGTGGCGGTCGGCCGCCCCGCGCGGCGCCAGCACCAGGCCCAAGGCCACCAAGATGGCCGCGGCCAAACCCGTCCAGCGGGTCAACGAACTCTGATCGGCCTGGGACAACATGGCCGGCGTCAACACCACCGCCGCCAGCGACACGGCCGTCACCGCCGCCCGCATCCGCGTCAACGCCGCCTCCATCAAGGCCGAGACCGCCGCCGGGCGGATCGGCCGGGGCCGCCCCGGCAGCGGGCCCCTGACAGTCCAGCGGTTAGTGGCGTTGCCGGCAATGTCCACCAGTTGCTCGACCGGCACGCGCAAGGACCAACCCGGCGCCGCCAGCAGCAGGCCCGGGAGGAACCCGGCCAGCGCCCCGACCACGCCCACCGGCCAGCCCAACACCGCCACCAAGACCAGCGCCACGGCGGGGATCGCCAACGCCACCGCCACCGGCCAGGCCAGATCACGCCACCGGCGCCGGGCGGCCAGCGCCACCGACAAGACGATGGCCGCCGCCGCCATGGCGCCCAAAGCCAATTCGAGGGCGACGCTCGACCAAGCGCCCTGGCCCGTCCCCAAGGACCGCCAAGACGCCGCCAGGGCGCCCGCGACGGCCGCCGCCAAGAACGCGACCAGGGCCAGTGGCCGCGAGGCAACCCACGATGCCGTCCGCGACCGGCCGCGGGACGCAGCCAGGGCGCCGCCCAAGACCGGGCGAGCGCCACCGGAAGCCTCGACCAAAGCGATGACCTCGCCATCGTCCAACACGGCCCCGACCATTGACGTCAAATCCAAACGGCGGCCGGCCAAATCCAAAGCCAAAACCGTCAGGCCGTCCACCGCGAAACCGGCCGCGCTGAGAGCCACCTGGAGGGGGACATCGGCGGGCAGCGCGAAATCACCGCCGCCAATGGCGGCGTTGACCGTGATCCTGCGGCAATCGAGCACCGGGGCGCCTTCCTGCGATAAAACGTCCGCCCCTTGGATGCGGGGGGACTGTGTGGCGTGACGGTGTTAGCCTATCTCCAACGCCTAAATAGAACTGTCCGGACCCGCGACGCGGGCGGTCACCGACAATTGAGGAGTCCCATGGCGACCTCCCCCGTCGCTCGTGAGAGCCCCCCAGCCCCGCCCAAGGGCAGGGTGCCGCTGGAGACGCCGCCAGAGTTGGCGGCCCAAGACGGCTCGTCGACGCTGCTCACCAGCCTGCTGCCGATGATCGGTTCACTCGGCGCCGTGGCCATGGTGGCGCTGACCGGTTCCGGCAAAGGCAGCTACATAGCCGCCTGCATGTTCCTGCTGTCCTCGCTCGGGTTTGTGGGCGTCAACGGTTGGCGCCAACGCTCCCAGGGCCAAGCCGCCGTCATGGCCGCCCGCCGCGAATACCTTATTTATTTGGCTGACTTGCGCGCCACCATCCGCCAGGCGGCCGCCGCCCAGCGCCGCCACGAGTTGTACCGCGCGCCAACGCCGGACGCCCTGGTCTATTTGGCCGAAGACCAAAACCGGGTGTGGACGCGCTCCAACGCTGAGGCGGACTTCCTCGAGGCCCGCTGCGGGGTGGGCGTCAGACCGCTCAGCCTGGAGTTGGAACCGCCTGAAATACCAACCCTGGCGAACGTCGACCCGATCTCCGCCTCCGCCTGCCAGCGGTTCATCTCGACCCATTCGAAACAGCGCGACCTCCCGGTCACGCTGCAACTGCGCGACCACGCCCGGGTCGAACTGGTCGGCGCGGACGTCAACCAGATCAGGTCGCTGGCGCGGGCGCTGATCTGCCAACTGGCCACCTTCCACAGC
The DNA here is from genome assembly GCA_031278655.1 of Bifidobacteriaceae bacterium. Taxonomy (GTDB): domain Bacteria; phylum Actinomycetota; class Actinomycetes; order Actinomycetales; family WQXJ01; genus JAIRTF01. Next base: position 39,743 of record JAITJZ010000086.1, on the reverse strand, counting down.
CCGGACGACCTGCGCGTGGCCGTGCTGGCCGAACCGGAGGCGCTGGAGGAATGGGAATGGGCCAAATGGCTGCCGCACGCCCAATCGCCCACCGTCAAAGACGGCGTCGGCAGCGCGCGGATGATAGCCCCGGTCCTGTCTGAGATCACCGACCTGTTGCCGGCCGGCCTGGCGGACCGGCCCCGCTTCGCGCCCGGCGCCGAGGTCACCACGCCGCACCTGTTGGTGGTGCTGGACGGCTGCGCCATCCCGCCCGGCAACCCGGCCCTGAACGATGAAGGCGTGGCCGGCGTGACGGTGATGGACCTGCCGGCCCAATGGGGCCAACTCGACGACCCGCACGTCCTGCGGCTCGAAGTCGGGTTGGGGCCGAGCCGCCAAGCGGGCACGGTCGATCTGCGCATCCTGCAGACAACGAGCACCAAGGCGGTCATGGCGGCAGCCGACGGCCTGACCCAGGCAGAGGCTGAGGCCACCGCCCGGCGGTTGGCCAGGATCGCGTCCGGCGCCTCCGCCGCCGCCCCGGCCGCTGGCGGCAAAGCCTCGGCCGAACTGACCGACCTGCTGCGCCTGGGCGACGTCCGCGACATCGACCTTGACGCGGCCTGGCGGCCGCGGGCCGCGCGCGACCGCCTGCGCACGCCGATCGGGTTGACGCCGGAAGGCCGCCCCGTCGCCCTCGACATCAAGGAGAGCGCCCAACAGGGCATGGGACCGCACGGGCTGATCATTGGCGCCACCGGCTCAGGCAAATCGGAGGTCCTGCGGACACTGGTGGCGGCCTTGGCGTTGACGCATTCGCCGGAGGCGCTCAACTTTGTGCTGATCGACTTCAAGGGCGGCGCCACATTTAACGGTATGGCCGACATGCCGCATGTCTCAGCCATCATCACGAACCTGGGCGACGACCTCTCCCTGGTCGACCGCATGCAGGACGCGCTGCTGGGCGAGATGGTGCGCCGTCAAGAACTGCTGCGGGACGCCGGCAACTTCACCAACGTGTCCGCCTACAACAAGGCCCGGGCCGACCGCCCCGACCTGGCGCCCCTGCCCGCCCTGTTGATCGTGGCGGATGAGTTTTCCGAGTTGCTCAGCGCCAAACCCGAGTTCGCTGAGACGTTTGTGCAGATAGGACGCCTGGGGCGGTCTTTGGAGGTCCACCTGCTGCTGTCCTCGCAACGCCTCGAGGAAGCCAAGCTGCGGGGCCTCGAATCGCATCTGTCTTACCGCATAGGGCTGAAGACATTCTCCGCCGCCGAATCGCGGACCGTCTTGGGCGTGCCGGACGCCTACGAACTGCCGTCGCAGCCGGGCGCGGGCTACCTCAAGCCGGACCCGACCAACCTGATCCGGTTCCGGGCAGCCTATGTGTCCGGGCCGCCGCCGCGCCGCCGGCGGCGGCGGATCGAGCCGACCGCCTTGGGCCAGGACGCGCGGGTGGAGTTCTTCACCGCCGCGCCGGTCGCCTCGCGGGTGGCGCCGCCGTCCGAGCCGGTCGATGACGAGCCGACGCAGGACGGGCCGGACACGGCCGAGAAGCGCTCGACCTTCGAGATCGCGGTTTCTTTGATGGCCGGGCGCGGGCCGAAGGCCCACGCCGTCTGGCTGGACCCGCTGACCATCCCGGCGACGCTCGACGAACTGATGCCGGACCTGGCCCCCGACCCGCGGTTGGGGTTGACCTCGGCCGCATGGCGCGGCGGCGACGGGCTGGTGATGCCGGTGGGGCTGGTCGACAAGCCGATGGAGCAACGCCGGGACACGATGACGTTGTCACTGTCCGGGGCGTCCGGCCACATGGCGGTGGTCGGCGGCCCCAGGACCGGCAAGTCGACGGCCTTGCGGACCGCGGTGGCGGCGATGGCGTTGACCCGCACGCCGTTGGAAGTCCAGTTCTATGTGCTCGACTTTGGCGGCGGCACCTTCACGCCGATGTCCCGCCTGGCCCATGTGGCCGGCGTGGCCGCCCGCACCGAGGGCGAGTCCGTCCGGCGGATCGTGGCCGAAGTGCGCTCCATCCTCAACGCCCGCGAGGCGGCCTTCCGCGACCAGGGGATCGACTCGATCGAGACCTACCGGCTGCGGCGGGAGCGGGGTCAGGCCGATGACGGCTACGGGGACGTCTTCTTGATCATCGACGGTTGGGGAACGGTCCGGGGCGACTTCGAAGAACTGGTCGATCCGATTGCCGACATCACCGCCCGCGGCTTGACCTACGGCGTCCACGTGGTCATCTCGGCCGTCCGCTGGCTGGAGATCCGGCAGAACATTGCCGATCTGCTGGGCGCCAGGGTCGAATTGCGGCTCGGCGACCCGACCGATTCGATCTACGGCCGCAAACTGGCGGAGAACGTGCCGGCCGCCATCCCGGGCCGGGGGTTGACCCCGACGCGGCACCACATGATGATCGCCCTGCCGCGGATAGACGGAGAGGGCGACACGGCCTCTTTGTCCGATGGCGTGGACCACCTGATCTCGCACGTCAACGCCGCTTGGCGGGGGCCGGCCGGGCCGAAGCTGCGCCTGTTGCCGACCATGTTGACGCTGGACGAGTTGCGCCAGCAAGCCACCCGCCAGGACGCGGAGGCGGACGAGCCGCCTTTGCCGCAGCGGATCCTGCTGGGCGTGGACGAGGCCAACCTGGCCCCGACCGGCCTGGACGCCTCCGACCACCTGCTCTATCTCTACGGCGACTCCGGCTCCGGCAAGTCGGCCATGTTGCGCGCGTACGCCCATGAGGTGATGCGCCTGTACAGCCCGGACGAGGCGCAAATGTTCGTGGTCGACTACCGGCGTTCCTTGCTGGGCGACATCCCGCCGGCATACCTTTCTTCTTACATCACCACCGGCGAAGCCGCCGGGCAGGTCTTCCCGGCCTTGGCCGAGGCGCTGAAACAACGCCTGCCGCCGCCGGACGTGGTCACGCCAGAACAACTCGCGGAGCATGCGCGCTCGGTCGGCAAGCAGGTCTTTGTCCTGGTGGACGATTACGACCTGGTGGCCACCAGTCAGGGCAACCCGCTGGCGCGGCTGGCGGACGTTCTGCCCCAAGCCGCGGACGTGGGCCTGCACCTGGCGTTGGTCAGGCACTCCGGCGGCGCCTCGCGGGCCGCCTTCGAACCGCTGCTTCAGAAGCTGACCGACCTGGGCGCGACCGGCATTCTGCTTTCCGGCGATCCGGAGGAAGGCCCGCTGATCAGGCGTGTCAAGGCCGAGCCGGCGGTTCCCGGGCGGGCCAAGATCATCAGCCGGGCGGCCGGCGTCTACAACGCCCAGTTGGCCTTCCAGGCCAAGACCGCGCCGACCCACCGGGCGGCGCCGACAAGTCGGTCCGAGGCGGCCGAGGCGGCGTCAGTTGGCCAGTGACGGGAGGGCTGGCCCGGCTCAGCGACCCGAGCGAGCCGAGCGCAGATGGCGGCGGTGGGCCAGGTGGATGCCGCTGGTCCTGGTGGCGGCGCTGGCCGGGGCCGCGGCGGCGCAGCCGGGCTTCGCCGCCAGGCAGATCGACCTCCACGACGCATCGGTCTGGATCACCAACTCCTTCCCCGGCGCCAGCGGAATTGGCCGCTTCAACGTCCCGATCAACGAATTGACCGGCGGCGTCCGCGAGACCGCCGATGTCTTCGACGTGCTCCAGAACGAGACCAAAGTAGTCCGGGCCGACTCGGCCAGCGCCAGCGTGCTCGACCCGGTGGCGGTCGAACTGCAAGCGCCGCTGGGCTTGCCGACCGGCGCCCAAACAATCATGGCCGGGGACCGCGTCGCGGTCTTCGAACCCCAGTCCGGACGCCTCTGGGTCAGATCGTTCGAGCAGTTCCAAGACCTATCGACCGGCAACGACCCGCCCAACTTGACGCTCGGCGCGGGCGGGGCCGTGGCGGGCGGGGCGGACGGCTCGATCTACGGCATCGGGCAAGACGGCGGCGTCACCCGGCTGGTTCCTGACGGCGGCGGCGACCCCAAAGCGGTCGAACTGGAGCCGCTGACGGGACTGGGCGGCCCGGCCCAGCAGGCCACCGTGGTGGGCGAAACCCCCTACGGGCTGGCCGGGAACACCGTCGCCTGGCCCGGCGGCGCCCAAGACCTGAGCCCATCGGCCGAAGGCTGGACGCTGCAAGCGCCAGGCCCTGAGGCCAAAGGCGTGCTGGTGGCTTCCGGGACGGGCTTGGTCCGGGTGGGGCCGGACGGCGTCGAGGCGCTGGTCGAAGGCGCGAGCGGGAAACCCGCCCGGCCGGTGCTGGTGGCGGGCTGCTCCCACGCCGCCTGGGCGCAGAGCCAGGACAACTACGCCGTCACCTGCTCCGGCGAAGCCGAGGTCAAGACCCTGGCCGAAGTCAAATCCGGCGCCGAACTCGTCTTCCGGGTCAACCGGGAGCTGGTGGTCCTCAACGACGTCACCGACGGAAGCGTCTGGCGGGTGCTGACCAGCACCGAGATCACCCGCCCTGACTGGACCGCGATCAACGACTCCCGCGACGAACAAGAGGAGCCGGAACAGCGCGACGACCCGATCACCGAGTCCCGCCAAGACTGCGACGCCGAGGCCGGGGCGCCCACGGCCGAAGACGACGCCTACGGCATCCGACCAGGCGCCACCGCCATCTGGACGGTGGTGGCCAACGATTCGACGCCGGGTTGCGGCGCCCTGGCGGTCGACGCCGTCAGCGGGTTGAAGCCCGAGTTCGGCGTCGCCACCCCGGTCGACGAGGGCCGCGCCATCCAATTCAAGGCCGCCGCCGGGGCCAGCGGCACAGCCTCGTTCCAGTATTCGGTCTCAGATGGCGTCAAGGCGGGCGTCGAGGCCACCGCCACCGTCAAAGTGACCATTGAGGACCCGTCGGTGAACTTGGCCCCCAGCGCCATCCGCGACGCCGAACTGGTCTTGGAGCAAGGCGCCAGCGCCACCCTCGACGTGCTGCAGAACTTCGTCGACCCGGAGTCCGACCCGTTGACGTTGGCTGGCGCCGTCGCGGACGACCAAAGCCTCGACGTCAGGACCGACCCGGCCGGGCGGGTGTCGGTGATGGCCTTGGGGGCGGTCGGCAACCACGTCGTTGAGTTGACCGCCACCGACGCCACCTCCGCCGCGACCGGCAGCTTGCGGGTGTCGATTCGGGCGGCCGGCAGCGTCACGCCCCAGATGGCGCCGATCAAAGTGCAGACTTACGTTGGCCAGCCCGCCACCGTCAAGGTTTCCGATGCCGTGCTCACCGGCACCGTTGAGCAGGTCGCCTTGGTCGCGGTGCCGGAGGTGGCTGGATTGGACCTGGCCGTCGACACCGAGAACGCGCAGTTCACGGCCAGCAGCGACGTCCCCGGGTCGTTCCTGATCAACTACAGCGTGGCGGCCGGGACTAAGATCGGCGCCGGCGTGGCCCGGATCGAAGTCAGGGACTTCTCCACCAAAGCCCTTGAGCCCATCGCGGTCCTCGATGTGGCCCACGCCGCCGTTGGGCGCGAGACCACCATCTTGCCGACGGCCAACGACATCGCCCCGACCACCGCTGTCAAGCTTCTGGGCGAGGTCGGCCCCGCCGAGGGCGCCGACCTGTCCGGGCTGAAGATGGCGGTGGTTCAGCACCGTTACCTGCAGGTCATCCCGATCATGCCGATCACCGCCCCGATCACTCTCAACTACACCTTGGTGGTGGACGGTCAGAGCGTCGAGGGACAGCTGCATTTGCTGGGCGGCGACGCCGGCCTTGGCCAACCGCCCACGGTCAGGAACGTCTCCGCGACCGTCAGGACCGGCGGCGTGGTGTCGGTGCCGGTCCTGGATCACGCCGTCGATCCGGAGGGCGGCCGGTTGACCCTCAGCCAGGAGTTGCTCTGCCAGGGAATGAACGGGCAGGGCCTGGCCTTCGCCTCCGGCAAATTGGTCCGCTACCAGGCGCCGGACACGCCGGGCACGGTTGAGTGCGTCTTCACGGTCATAGACCCGGAGTCCAACAGCGCCTCGGCGGCCCTGACCATTGTGGTGCGCGAATCGCAAGGCGCCGACAAGCCGCCGCCCAATCCGGTCGAGTTGACCGCCCGGGCCCAAGCCGGCCAGACGGTCAGAATCCCGGTGCCCTTGCACGGGATCGACGTCGACGGCGATGGCGTGCTGCTGCTGGGCGTCGCCACCGCCCCGGAGAAGGGCCGGGTCACCGCCGTTGGCGCCGACTTCATCGATTACGAGGCGCTGCCCGGCGAGGAGGGAACCGACACTTTCACCTACGCGGTCGAGGACTGGGTCGGCCTGCGTTCGACCGCCACAATCCGGGTGGGCGTGGCCACCCTCCTGGACGGCTCCGGGCTGTTGGCCCGCGACGACCAGGTGACCCTGCGCCCGGGCGTCGAAGTCGGCGTGGCGGTGCTGGCCAATGACGTCCAAAGCGGCAACGAAGACCTGACCATCTGCGGCGACCCGGTCAGCTCCGACCCGTCCCTCCAGGTGCGGGTCGAGACCGACCGGCTGACTTTGACCGCGCCCCAGTTGACCGGTTCTTATCAGATCGCCTACACGGCCTGCGACGCCTACGGCGCCGCCGGCGGCGCCAACCTGACCTTGACCGTGGACCCGGAGGCGCCCTTGGCCCCGCCCGAGGTCCAAGACTCCGTGGTCAAACCAGAGGACACTCGCAACAAGGCCAGCGTCGAAGTCCGCGTCCTTGACCGGGTGTCGAACCCGTCCGGGCCGCTCAGCGACCTGACTGTGACGCTGCTGGGCGTCTCGCCTGAGATCGCGTCCGTGGCCGCCAACGGCACGATCACCGTCAATCTGCAGGCCGACCGGCCGTTCCTGGCGCCGTTCAAGGTCACCAACACCTCCGAGGGGCCGGACGGCCCCTACGCCTACGGCTTCCTGAGCGCGCCGCGGCTGGGGGCTTTCCCGCCCTCGTTCAGGCCCCGCGCCGGTGAGATCGAGGTCCGGGCGGGCGAGCCCCAGGAAATCGACTTGGACGAGTTGGTCCAGGTGGGCCCCGGCAAAGAGCCGTTGCTGGCCAATCCCGAGACCATCACCGCCACCAAGACCGACGGCTCAAAGCTTTACCGGGACGACCTCAAGACCCTGGTTTACACGGCCCGCTCGGATTACGCCGGCCCGGCCTCGTTGACCTTCCAAGTCACCGACGGTCGCGCGGCTGACGACCCGACCGGCCTGCGCTCGACCCTGACGCTGCTGATCAACGTGGTGGGCCGGGACGCGCGACCGCCCGAATTCCGCGGCGCCGCCTTGCAAGTGGCCATCGGCGAGCCGGCCGCCACCATTGACTTGACGAAACTGACCCGGGTGCCGGGGGTGGCCGAGCCGAATGGTTTGACCTTTGTCCAATCGACCGCCGAGCCCAAGGGCTTCAGCGTCCAATTGGACGGCGGCCAACTGTCGGTTGGGGCCGCCGCCGGCGCCAAACCCGGAATGACCGGGGTGATCGGTCTGCGCATCGGTTACCTGTCGACATCGGTCGAAGGCCAGGTCAGCGTCTCCGTGGTCAACTCGCGCCGCCCGCTGCTGGCGTTGCCGCAGATCGCGCCCCTGAAATCGAAGGGCGAGCCGGTCAGCGTCGACGTCTTGGCCGGCGCCGCCAACCCGGCCCCGGAGATCGGGCCGCCGCAAGTCCTGACTGGCGACGACGGGCCGCAAGTGACCCCGGCGGGCGCTGGCACGGCATCGGTCAACGGCTCGATCGTGACCGTCACCCCGGCGGCCGACTTCACCGGCAACGGCCGGGTGTCCTACACGGCCAACGACGCCCTGGGCGAGTCCAGCCGGGCCGTGCGCGGCGCCTTCGAGTTCGTGGTCATAGGGCGGCCGGACCCGCCCGGCCAGCCGCGGGCGATCGGCGCCATGTTTGACGGCGAAGTCCAACTGCAGTGGGACCAACCGCGTTCCCGCAACTCTGAGATCGACCACTACCTTGTCGAATACGACAACGGCAAACAGGAATGCGCCGCCTCGCCCTGCACCATCACGAATGTGCCGCTGGGCTCGCGTCCGGTCTTCACCGTCAGGGCGCACAACGAGGCCGGCTACTCCGACCCTTCGACGGCATCGTTGCCGGTGGTGGTGGACGTGCCGCCGCCGCAGGTCGCCGGCGTGACCGCCAATGTGACCAACGCGGGCGCTGAGATCAAGTGGGACTCCGTCTCCGGCCGGGGTTCGGCGGTGGTCGGCTACACGCTGATGATCACCGGCGCCAACGGGGTCGAGACCGCCCAAACCGGCGCCGAGACAACGCGCCACGTCCTGCACAATTTGGTCAACGGACAGACCTACAGCGTGCAGATTCAGGCCCGGAACGGCTCGCCGGAGCCGGGGCCGTGGAGCGACCGGGTCGAGTTCGTGCCCTACGGGCCGCCCAGCGCCGCCCAGGTGCAGCTGTCCCACTCCGGCGATTTGGACAGGCCCCTGAAGCTGACCTGGGCCCAAGGGGACGCCAACGGCTCGACCAATGTCACCACCACCGTCACGCTGACCGAGCAGGGCGCCGCCAGCGAGACCGTGGCCTCTGATTCGGCCGATGCCGGCGGCTCGCTCACCTTCGCGGCCAGCCCTGGGGTCACCTACACCGCCACCGCGCAGTCTTCGGCACCCGGCCAGCCCGGCGCGTCGGTCAGCGACTCAATGACGATGTGGGCCGCGCCGCAGGTGACGCTCACGCAGCCGACCCAGACCGGCCCCGCGACGCCTGCGGCGGGCGCGGCCAAGGTCCAACTGGCCTGGGAGGTCGACACCTTGGGCCAGGACGCGAGCGTGGCCGTGTCCCTGTCCTTGGGCGAGACGGCGGTCTTCAGCAGCGAAGCTGTCAGCTCCGCGCGTAGCCTGATCAGCGACCTGCGGGCGGGTGAATACACGGTTCTGATCAAAGCCTGTGCCCCCGAGCAGACCGGGCGCGGTTGGAACGACGGGAACGGATGTATGAGCGATAGCACGACGATCTCAGTTGTCACTGAACCGGCGCCGCCGGCTGTCGAACTGGAGCGTTCGAGCCAGGACGACCCCTGCCTGGTGCGAGTGACGGCGACGGTCGACGATTGGGGCGCGGCCGGGGGCGGCAGTTCCCAGAACTGGCGCTACTCGACGTCGGCGCCGCAGCTCTCAGGCACTTGGCACGACTTGCCCGTGGAAAACCCGCAGCCCGGGCAGTACAGCGGCTCGCTCGAACTGGCGTCGGCTTGCATCAGCGCCCGCGACGTCCATGTGCGGGCATGCAACTCGAACGGCGCCTGCTCGTCAGATTGGACCACGGCCAGCCTGCCCGAACTCGCGGCCGAAGCGCCGGAGCCGCCGACCTTTGGCGGCTCGGCTGTTGGCGGCTCGGCTGTTGGCGGGCTGACCGGAAACGGCCTCATCACCGGTCCCCTGATCCGAGCCGGTGTCATCAAGATCGGCCTGGTGGCCGACTCGAGAACGGCGACCGCGCGGACGCGAACGAACGGAGCAGAATGGTAACCCCCGCAGAGGTGACGGCCTTCGTCGCCGCCCACAGGGCGCTGGCCGATGCCATGGGCCGGGTCATCTTGGGCAAACAGAGAACCATCGCGCTGGTCTTGACGGCGCTGCTGGCCCGCGGCCACGTGCTGCTCGAAGACGCCCCCGGCACCGGCAAGACACAACTGGCCAAGGCCTTGGCGGCGGTGATCGACGGCAAACACGCGCGCGTCCAATTCACACCCGACCTCTTGCCGGCGGACGTGCTGGGCGTCAACGTCTACGACCAAGCCAGCGGCAACTTCCGCTTCCACCCCGGCCCGATCTTCGCCAACGTGGTCCTGGCGGACGAGATCAACCGCGCCTCGCCCAAGACCCAATCGGCTCTGCTCGAGGTCATGGAGGAAGGACATGCCACCATTGACGGCCAGACTTGGCAGACGCCAACCCTGTTCATGGTCATCGCCACCCAGAACCCGGTTGAGCAATTGGGCGTCTACCGGCTGCCCGAAGCCCAGTTGGACCGCTTCTTGATCAAGACCACGATCGGCTACCCGGACCGGGAGGCCGGCTTGGCCATCCTCGACGAGGCCAGCGATCTGGACCGCTCGGCGCGGCTCAGCCCCGTTGTCGCGGCTGACCAGGTCACGGCCATGGCCAGGGCGGCCACGAATGTGGCCGTCGACCGCTCGGTCTTGGACTACATCCTGCGCCTGGCGGAGACGACTCGCGCCGACCCGCGCGTCGCCATCGGCGTGTCGGTCCGCGGCGCCCTGGCCCTGGTCCGCGCGGCAAAGGTGTGGGCCCTAGCCGCCGGACGCCCGTACGTCATCCCCGACGATGTCAAAGCCCTGGCCGGCCCGGTGCTGGGGCACAGGATCATCATCGACCCAGAGCACCAATTCGCGGGCGTCAGCCAGGCGGCGGTGGTCTCAGACGTTTTGGCGGCCACCAGCCCGCCAGCCGACCGGGCAGGGGCCTGAAATGCTGGCGCGCGCCGTCTCGCCGCTGGGGTGGGGCGCGCTCATCCTCGGGTCGGTCATGGCGGCCGGCGGCTGGTTGGCCGGCTGGACCGAGTTGCTGGTGCCGGGCGCTGCCCTGCTGGCGGCGGTGGCCTTCGGCTTCGCCGCCCTGGTGGGCGCCTCGGGGCTGAACGTCAGCCTGCGGGCGGAACCCATCCGGGTGACGCAGGGCGGCGAAGCCGTGGGCGAGGTGACAGTCCGCAACGCCGGCTCCCGGCGATCACTGCCCGCCCTCCTCGAAGTTCCGACCGGCCGGCGGGTCCAGCAATGGCGCATGCCCAGCCTGCGCGCATCGGCGCAATTCCAACGCCGCTTCAACATCGACACCTCGCGCCGGGCGGTGCTGCGGATCGGGCCGGTCAGCTCCCGGCGCGGCGACCCGTTGGGGCTGGTCTCGATCCCGACGCGCTGGTCTGAGCCGGTCGAGGTGTATGTGCGCCCGCGGCTGGCGGAGGCCGTCCAGATGAACGCCGGCGTGCTGAGCGACATCGAAGGCAAGGCGGTGGCGGACCACGCCGACTCCGGGCTCTCCTTCCACTCGCTGCGTGACTACACCTCCGGCGACGCCTGGAGCCGAATTGACTGGAAGGTCAGCGCCAAGCGCCGGACGCTGACGGTCCGCGAATTCGAAGACACCCGCCGGACCGAGGTGGCCTTGGCATTGGCCACCAACGCCGACGCCTACGGCGATTGGACCGATTTCGAGCTGGCCGTCAGCGTCTTCGCCTCACTGGGGGTCAAAGCCCTCCAAGAGGACCTCACCGTCGGGGCGGTGGCCGGCGGCCCGGCGCCGACCGCCGGCCCACAGCGCCTGCTCGACTGGTGCTGCCGCATCCAGCGCTCCGACCAGGGCTGGGACATCTCTCGAAGCGCCCGGCTGCTCGCCCAGGTGGCGCAGGGCGCCACCGTGGTGGCGCTCATCACCGGCGGCCAGGCCAGCCGCGACATGATGCGCGCGGCCACGCTGGCCCTGCCCGCAGGCGCCCGCGTCCTGGCGATCCGGGCCGCCAGCGGCGCCGCCAGCGGCGGCGCCGTAATAGGACACCTGGTCCACTTGACAATTGGGTCGCTTGACGATCTGCCCCGACTGGCCAGCCTGGCGGTGCCGGTTGGCCGCTGACTCATCCACGCTCAAACCGCGCCGGCGGCGCTGGCGCGTCGACGGCGGCGAAGTCCGCGACCTGGCGATGCTGTCCGCGCTGGTGGTGTTGAGCTTGGCGCCCTTGGCGCCCGTCTTCGGCTGGTCGGGCTGGTGGCGGCCGGTCCTCGGCGGTTGGCTGGCGGCCTTGGCAGTGGCCCTGGCCGCGGCCGCCTTCAAGCTGCGCGGGCCGACCTGGGCCGGGCTGGCGGCGCTGGCCTACCTGGCGGTGGGCGCGGCCGCAGCCGCGCCCTCGCAGGCGCTGTTCGGCTTCCTTGTCACCCTCGAGACGGTTCGGTCCCTGGTCTTTGGCCTGGTCACAACCTGGAAAGAGGTCCTGACGGTGCCCACGCCGATCGGCCTGGGCGCGAGCTTCGGCGTGGCGCCGTTCGCGCTGGCGTTCTTCGGCGTGCTGGCCGCTTGGCGGTTGCGGCGCTGGCGCCGCTTCGGCGCGCTGGCCGGGCTGATTCCGGTGGCCATCTTGGGCGTGGCCCTGGTTCTGGGCGAGGCCAGTTCCTTCGCCCCGCTGGGAGTCGGCTTGGGCTCGGCCGGGCTGGGTCTGGTCTGGGCGGCCGCCCGGCGGGGCACCTTCACCCCGAGGCGGTTGACCGCCTGCGCCGCCATGGTGGCCGTGATGGTGGCGGCGGGCGTCGGCGTGGACCGCTGGCAAGCCAGCTCCGGCCCGGGACGCCTGGTCCTGCGCGAGTTCGTGGCCACGCCGTTCGACCCGTCGAAGCTGCCCAGCCCGCTGGCTGCCCACCGCCACTACGTCCGCGACCTGGCCGAGGAGCCGATTGTCACCGTCACCGGGCTGCCGACGGGCGTTGACATGCGTGTCGCCACCATGGACGCCTTCGACGGGATCGTTTGGGGCATGTCCGGGCCCGACCAGTCCGGCTCGGGGGCGTTCGTGCGCCCCTCCGCGCCGGCGGCCACAGCCGCCCAGGGCCGCGTGATCGAAATCAAGGTCGAGGTCAGCCAACTCGAGGGCGTCTGGCTGGTCACCGCCGGCTGGCCCCAGGAGATCGTCTTCGCCCCGGAGGACGGCCTCCTGGCCGACGCGCTCAGAGTCAACCAAGACAGTGCCTCCGCCCTGCTGGTCAACGAACTGCCGTCGGAGCTGGCCTACACCGAAAAGGGCCTGCTGGGCCCGTCCTGGACGCAGGATCAGATCATGGCGGCGGGCGCCGCGGTGCGGCCGGTGCCAGAGGCGGCCCACGTCCCGGACGCCGTGGCCATGACCGCCGTCGACTTGGCCGGTGACGCGCAGACGGCCGGCGCGCTCGCCTCGTCCCTGGCCGACGGCTTGCGCGAGCGCGGGTTCTTCTCCGATGGCGTCAGCCTGACCGGCCCGGACGCTTCGCTGGCGGGCCACGGCGCCGACAGGATCGAGGCCTTCCTCGAAGCGCCCACGCTGATCGGCAATTCTGAGCAGTACGCCTCGGCCATGGCCTTGATGGCACGGTCCTTGGGCCTCAGCTCGAGGGTGGTGCTCGGCTTCAGGGGACCGGAAGATGTCGCCTCCGGCCCGCTCCAGTTCACCGGCGCGGACCTTGAGGCTTGGGTCGAGGTCGCCTTGGACGGGCTCGGCTGGGTGGCGTTCTATCCAACGCCGCCAAGAGACAAGACCGTCTCCGAGGCGGATGTGACCCAAGAGCAGGAGCCGGAGCCGAACCAGCTGCAGCCGCTGCCGCCCAACGCCGCCCAACCGGTGCCGCCGGATCTTGAAGTGGGCGACGTCTCGGTCGGAGAATCCGAGGACTCCGAGCCCGCCCCAGAGCAGGCATGGTTGGGCACGGCCGTCTTGGTGACGGCCGGTTCGGTGATCGCGGCGCTGGTGGCGGCCTCGCCCCTGGGGTTGATTTGGTTGCTGAAACGCCGTCGGCGCCACCGCCGGCGGTCAGCCAAGAATCCGGTCCTGCGGATGCGTGAGGGTTGGAACGAGGTTCTGGACGTGATGGCTGACTTCAAGGTCACCCCGCCCCCGGGGACAACCCGCTTGGAGCAGGCCTCCGCCTTGGGGGCGCGTTTGGGCCCGGCCAGGCGTTCGTCCCTGACGGCGTTGGCGCGAGCCAGCGACGAGGCCCATTTCGCGCCCTTCGCCCCGACCGATGCCGCCGCCCAGGCCTATTGGGAGTCCTGGACGCGCTTGGAGCGGTCGATCCGGGCGGACGCTGGGCGCCGGTCGCGTTGGCGGGCGGCGGTCTCGACACGCTCGCTGCGCCGCCGGCGCCGCCAACGCCTCGGGACCCGCGAGACCCGCGAAGCCCGCGAAACCCGCGAGACCCGGCGGACCCGCCGGGCCCGCGAGGGCCGCCAGCGCGGCCGCGGGGCGCCGGCCGGCGGCCGTTGACAGCCGCCGACCTCAGAACCCGACCTCAGAACCCGACCTCAGGGCCGACCTCAGACCAGGCGCTGGGTCCAGCCGTGGCGGTCTTCGAGGCGGCCGTATTGGATGCCGGTCAACTCGTCGTAAAGCGACATGGTCAGCTCCCCCGGCCGGCCGTCGCCGACGGCGACGTCGAAGTCCTCGCCCGCCAACCGGCCGACCGGCGTCACCACCGCGGCCGTGCCGCAGGCGAAGACCTCGGCCACGGCGCCGGAACGCAGTCCGGCCAGCAACTCGGCCAACTCGACCGGCCGTTCGACCACTTCCAGGCCGCGGTCGCGGACCAGCTGCAGCAAAGATGACCGGGTGACGCCCTCAAGGATGGTGCCGGAGGTGGGCGGCGTCGCCACCGACCCGTCCGCCATCACCACCACAACGTTCATGCCGCCCAACTCCTCCAGGTGGGTGGCGGCGACGGCGTCCAGGAACAGGACCTGTTCGCACCCATGGGCGTAAGCCTGCTCCTGGGAGACCAACGAGGCGGCGTAGTTGCCGCCGCATTTGGCGGCCCCGGTGCCGCCCGGGCCCGCCCGGTGGTGACGCTGATCCACCCAGATCGACACCGGCGCCAGCCCGCCCTTGAAGTAAGCGCCTACCGGCGAGGCGATGACCAGGTAAGAGACCTCATGGGAGGCCCGCACGCCAACGAAGGACTCCGAGGCGAACATGAACGGCCTGAGGTACAGCGACGTGCCCGGACCGGCCGGCACCCAGGCCTGGTCGACCTCGACCAGCGCCGCCAACGAGTCCATGAAATCCGCCACCGGCAGTTCCGGCAGCGCCAACCGCCGCGCCGAGCGCGCGAAACGCTCGGCGTTGGCGGCGGCGCGGAAAGTCCGGATCGAGCCGTCCGGCCAGCGGTAGGCCTTCAGCCCCTCGAACACCTCTTGGGCGTAATGCAGCGCCGATGTCGCCGGCATCAGTTCCAGCGGGCCGTAGGGCACAAGCCGGTGGTCGTGCCAGCCGGCGCCGCCCGCGCGCCAGGTCGCGCGGACCATGTGATCGGTGAAAACGGTGCCGAAGACGGGCGCCTCCAGCAGCGCCGCCCGTTCCTCGGCCGGGACCGGCGAAGGATGTGGCTCGATGGCGAACCGACTCATAGCTGCCTCTCAATCCTCAACAAGTTGATCTGACCAGGGTCACCAACGAGTCTCCCACCTCGGTGGTGGACCTCGGATCGTCGCCCCGGAAAGCCAGGTCGGCCTCGACCGCCCGCTCGATCCGCGTCGACACGTCCCCCATGCCAAGGTGGCGCAGCATCAGCGACACCGACAGGACGGTGGCCGTTGGGTCGGCCTTGTTCTGCCCGGCGATGTCCGGCGCCGAGCCGTGGACCGGTTCGAACATCGACGGGAACGCCCCGCTCGGGTTGATGTTGCCCGATGCCGCCAGCCCAATTCCGCCCACCACGGCGCCAGCCAGGTCGGTGAGTATGTCGCCGAACAGATTGTCGGTGACGATGACGTCGAAACGGGTCGGGTTGGTGACCATGAAAATGGTGGCGGCGTCGACATGCAGATAGTCGACCGCCACATCGGGGAAATCCCGGCCGGCGGCGGCCACGGCCCGGGCCCACAGGCGCCCGGCGTTGACCAGCACATTGTCCTTGTGGACCAGCGTCAGCCGCTTGGCCGGGCGCTGGTTGGCCAGCGCGAAGGCGTAGCGCACCGTCCGCTCCACGCCGAAGGCCGTGTTGACGGAGACCTCGGTGGCGATCTCGTGATCGCCGCCAGCCCTGATGACCCCGCCGTTGCCGGCGTACGGCCCCTCGGTGCCCTCCCTGACCACCAAGAAGTCGATCTTGCCGGGGTTGGCCAACGGCGACTTGACGCCGCTGTGGATTTTGGCCGGACGCAGGTTGACATACTGGTCGAAGGCGAACCTGATCTTCAACAACAGCCCGCGCTCCAACACCCCGGACGGGACCGACGGGTCGCCCACCGCCCCCAACAAAATCGCCCGATGACGCGCCAAAGCCGCCAACTCGTCATCGGGCAAGGTCTCACCGGTGGCGTGCCAACGGGCCGCCCCCAAGTTGTAGTGGGTGGCGCGGACGTGGACGCCCTCCGGCTCGAGGGCGGTCGTCAACACCCGCAGGCCCTGCTCGACCACCTCCGGCCCAATCCCGTCCCCGGCGATGACCGCCAGGTCCAGTTCCGAGGCGCGCCTCATCGCTGCGCGGTTCCTTCGATGTAATCGGTGTCCGCCGTGGACACCCAGGCGAACAGTTTGCGCAGGTCACGGCCGACTGCTTCGATCGGGTGGGCTTCCTCCTTGGCGCGCAGCGCCTTGAACTCGGGGCTGCCGGCGTCTTGGTCGGCGATGAAGCGGGCGGCGAAGGCGCCGGAGACGATGTCCCCCAAGACTTCCTCCATGTGACCCTTGACGCGCGCGTCGATCACCCTGGGGCCGGACACGTAATCGCCGTATTCGGCGGTGTCGGAGACGGACCAGCGCTGCTTGGCGATCCCGCCCTCATACATCAAGTCGACGATCAGCTTGAGTTCGTGCAGGACCTCGAAGTAGGCGATCTCCGGCTGGTAGCCGGCCTCGGTCAGGACCTCGAAACCGGCTTCGATCAGGTGCGAGACGCCGCCGCAGAGGACGGTCTGCTCCCCGAACAGATCGGTCTCGGTCTCCTCTGTGAAGGTGGTTTTGATGCCGGCCGCCCTCAGGCCCCCGAGCGCCTTGGCGTAAGACAGCGCCAACGGCCAGGCCCGGCCGGTGGCGTCGACCTCGACCGCCACCAGCACCGGCACGCCGCGCCCGTCCACGAATTCGCGCCGGACCAGGTGGCCGGGCCCCTTCGGGGCGACCATGGCGACATCGACCCCGGCCGGGGCCTGGATGTAGCCGAAGCGGATGTTGAAGCCGTGGGCGAAGAAGAGCGCGTCCCCTGGCGCCAGATTCGGTTTCACAGACTCGGCGTAGACGTGGCGCGCGACCTGGTCCGGGACCAGCATCATGATGGTGTCGGCCCAGGCGGCGACCTCCGCCGGGGTGGCCACGGTCAGGCCCTGGTCGGTCGCCTTGGCGCGGGATTTCGAGCCTTCGGCCAGCCCGACCTGGACTTCGACGCCCGAGTCGCGCAGGTTGAGGGCGTGGGCGTGCCCTTGCGAGCCGTAACCGATGATGCCGACTTTGCGGCCCTGGATCACGGACAGGTCGGCGTCATCGTCGTAGAAAAGTTCTGCCATGGGAATCCCCTTTGCTTGTTTGCCTGGTTGGCTTGGTTGTTTGTTTGTCCGCCAGGCGCTCACCTGACGGCCCGCTCCCGTGATCGGTCGGTGATCGACTTGCCGCCGCGGCCTATCCCGACGGTGCCGGACTTGACCAGCTCGCGGATGCCGAACGGCTCCAGCAGCGTCATCAGCGCGTTCAGTTTCGAATCGGTGCCGGTCGCCTCGATCACCAAACTGTCCGCCGCCACATCGACGATGTGCGCCCTGAACAGGTCCGCGATCTGGGTCACTTGGCTGCGGCTGGCCGCGTTGGCGCCGACTTTGACCAGCAGCAGGTCGCGTTGGACCGACCCGTCGCCGCCGTCCAACTCCACCACCTTGAGCACGTTGATGAGTTTGTTCAACTGTTTGGTGACCTGCTCCAGGGGCAGATCCTCGACATCGACCACGGCGGTGATGCGGGAGATCTCCGGATGCTCGGTCGGGCCGACGGCCAACGAATTGATGTTGAAGCCGCGGCGGGCGAACAGCGCCGCCACGCGCGTGAGCACGCCGGGTTTGTTCTCCACCAGAACTGACAATGTGTGCGTAGACATGTGCGTTCCTAGACCTCCTAATCCTAGAACTCGTCGCGCTCGAAGGCGGGCGCCAGCCCGCGGGCGTATTCGATGGTGTCGTTCGAGGCGCCGCCGGCGATCATCGGCCAGACTTGGGCGTCGCGCGAAACCTGGAAGTCGATCAGCACCGGTTTGTCCGTCACGGCCATGGCTTGCCCGATGACGCCGTCGACGTCTTCGGCGTTGGCGCAGCGCAGCGCCGCGCAACCGTAGGCGTCGGCCAGTTTGACGAAGTCCGGGATCATGGCCGTGTCGTCGCCGGTGTGCAGGTCGGTGTTGGAGTAGCGCTCCCCGTAATACAGGGTCTGCCACTGGCGGACCATGCCCAGCGACGAGTTGTTGATCAGCGCCACTTTGATCGGGATGCCGTTCAGCGCGCAAGTGACAAGCTCATGGCCGGTCATCTGGAAACAGCCGTCGCCGTCCACCGCCCAGACTTGGCGTTCAGGGTTGGCGACTTGGGCGCCCATGGCCGCCGGGGCGGCGTAACCCATTGTGCCCAGGCCGCCCGAGTTGAGCAGCGCCCGCCCGCCGGAGATGTCCAGGAACTGCTGCGCCCACATCTGGTGCTGGCCGACCCCTGAGACGAAGATGGCGTCCGCCGGCGCCAGCGCCGACAGCCGCTCAATCACGTGCTGGGGCGCCAGGCGCCCGTCGCTCGGCTGGTCGTAGCCGGGCGGATAGTTCCGGAGCAGCTCCTTCAAGTACTCCCACCAGCGCCGGTAGTCCGGCCGCGCCGGCCATTCGGCCGCCGCCTGGCACAGTTCCGCCAGCACGGTGGCGGCGTCGCCGACTATCGGGATGTCGACCGGCAGGTTCTTGCCGATCTCGGCCGGGTCGATGTCCGCGTGGATCAGCTTCGCCCGCGGCGCGAAGGTGGTCAGATCGCCGGTCAGGCGATCGTCGAAACGCGAGCCGATGGCCAAGATGACGTCCGCGCGCTGGAGGGCCGCGACCGCGGGGACGCTGCCGTGCATCCCGCCCATGCCCAAGTTGGCCGGATGGTTGTCCGGCAGGGCGCCGGCGCCCATCAAGGTGATGACGACCGGCGCGCCGGAACGGTCGACCAGGTTGCGCAGGTCGAGGCGGGCCTTGGCGCCCGCCCTGATGACGCCGCCGCCCGCCAGGATGACAGGGCGTTTGGCCGTGCGCAGCGCCTCAGCCGCCTGCCGCACCTGCTTGAGGTGCGGCTTTGTGACCGGCTTGTAGCCGGGCAGCTCCATTTTGACCGGCCAGCGCCAGTCGGTCAGCTCGGTCTGGGCCGACTTGGTGATGTCCACCAGCACCGGTCCCGGGCGCCCGGAATGGGCGATGTGGTACGCCGCCGAGATGGCTGGCGCGATCTCATCCGCGCTCTTGACCAGGAAAGAGTGCTTGGTCAACGGCATGGTGGCGCCAACTATGTCAGCCTCTTGGAAGGCGTCCGTGCCGATGGCCCGGGCGCCCACCTGCCCGGTTATGGCCAGCACCGGCGCCGAGTCGATGTTCGCGTCCGCCAGCGCCGTGATCAGGTTGGTGGCGCCGGGGCCGGAGGTCGCCAGGCAGACGCCGACCTTCCCGGTCGATGCCGCGTAACCGGTGGCGGCATGGCCCGCGCCCTGTTCGTGGCGCACCAGGATATGCCTGATCTTGGAGGCGTAAAGGGGATCGTAGGTCGGCAAGATGGCGCCGCCCGGAATCCCGAAGATGACGTCTACGCCCAGGGCCTCCAGGGTTTTGACGATGGCCTCGGCGCCGGTTGGGCGCCGGTCGGCTTGGCTGCCGGGAGGCGCCGGCTTTGGCAATGTCATGACCTCTCCTTTCGCTTCACCTGAGGCAACAAAAAACCCTCCAGCCCGGGGCGGGCGGAGGGCGCGCGCGGCAAACCTTTGAGCGGCTAAGCCACGCGCGGGTCTACTACGACAAACTGTTGCACGGCCGTAAGCCTAACCGTTCCGGGCGCCGGCCGGAACAAAGTGTCCAGCATTCGGACGCCCGAACCCAGCCGGGCGTCCGAGCGGCGGGCGACCAGACGGCATCGGGCGGCGCTTACAGCTAGCTGACGGGCGAGACTGGGACGAAAGAGGCCTTTGGGCCGGCCTGACCGAGGTACCGTGACTGGCATGACTGCCGTAGTTGAGTTTCTGGCTGGTCAGCCTGTGCTCTTGATGTTCATATTGGTTGGCGTCGGTTCGGCTTTGGGCGAGATCAGGGTCAAGGGCGTGGCCATCGCCGCCGCCGCGGTCTTGTTCATCGCCATCGCCTTTTCGGCCTGGGGCACGGCTCAGGACGTGGAGATGCCGCTGGCGCACCTTGAAATATTGGGCGCTTTCGGTCTGGCGTTGTTCACCTATACAGTTGGCGTGCTCTCCGGATCGAACTTTTTCGCTTCCCTAATCACCGGTTGGCGCACCATCTTGGCGATGATCGGATTATTGGCCGGTTGCGCCGCGATCGCCTTCACCGGCGGAAAAATACTCGGTCTTGACGGCGCCACGGTTGGCGGGACGCTCTCCGGGGCGTTGACCAACACACCAATGCTGGCGGCCGTCCGCTCTGCTTCCGGCGATCCGAATCAACCCACCATCGGTTATGCGGTGGCTTATATCTTCGGCGTCCTCGGGATGCTGTTCTTCGCCCAAATGGCGCTCCGGCAAGCTCCGAAAGACACCGACGCCCCGGCGCCTTTGGTCTCGCGCACAATTCGGGTGGAAATCGATTCCATGCCGTCGATCGCCGGCCTCGAGGAACGTTACGAGGGGCGCATCAAATTCGCCCGCGTCCGTCACGGGGAGCACAATCCGGTCTTGGCGGCCAGCGAGGAGGACGTGCTGCGCCGCGACGATCTGGTGACGGTGGTGGGGCCCTCGGCCGCCGTCCAAGCCGTCACCCGCGAACTCGGCCACCAGTCCTCGCATGACCTGGGCTCAGACCGGCGTTACCTCGATTTCAGGCGCATCACCGTCTCCAACCCGCTGCTCTCCGGGCGCACCATCGAGGAGCTTGACCTTGAGCAGCACTTCTCCGCCCGGATCATCCGGGTGCGCCGCGGCGATGTCGACATGCTCGCCGAACCGACTCTGGTGCTCCAGACGGGCGACCGCGTGCGGGTGGTCGCGGCGCGCGAACGCATGGACGCACTGTCCAAGTATTTCGGGGACTCGGCTCGCGGCCTGGCGGACATCAACCCGGTCGGCTTCGCCGTCGGCCTGGCGCTCGGGATTGGCTTGGGCCTGCTGCCGATCCCGCTCGGCGCCGGATCGGTCTTCCACCTCGGCTCGGCCGCCGGGACGCTGCTGGTCGGCTTGGTCTTTGGACGCCTGGGAAGGGTGGGGCCGTTTGTCACCACCATGCCGACGTCCTCATCGCAGGCGATCTCCGAACTGGGGCTGCTCATGTTCCTGGCGCAGGCGGGCGTGGCCGCCGGCACTCAAATCGCGGCCGCTTTCGCGTCCGGTGAGTGGCTCAAAATCCTTTGCCTCGGAATCATAATCACCACATTCTTGGGCGCCGGCATGTACTTCGTAATGCGTCGATTCTTCAAGATTGGCGGCACCCGCCTGAGCGGCATGGAGGCGGGCGTCCAGACCCAACCGGCGGTGCTGGCTTTCGCAAATGCGAAAACTAATGCCGACTCGCGCGTGGCCCTCGGTTACGCGCTGGTCTATCCTGGCGCGATGGTCACAAAGATTCTGCTCGGTCAGATAATGGGCCTGCTGGCCTGAACGTGGCCCTATAATGCTATGAACCGCTCGGACAAAAGTGAGGACAGCGCTTTCTAATGGCACAACGGGTAGTTGTCGAATTCCTTGACGACCTTGATCGGAGCCCAGCCGCGACCACCGTCGAGTTCAGCCTCGACGGGATCGCGCACACAATCGACCTCAACGAAGCCCACGCCGCCGAATTGCGCGGATTCCTTGAGACCTATGTCAACGCCGGCCGCCGCGCCGGCGGCAAGACCGCTGGCTTCGACCCCGCCGCCGTGCGCGCCTGGGCTGACTCCAACGGCGTCAAAGTCTCCAAGCGCGGCCGGATCCCGGCTGCGGTGATCGACCGCTACCACGCCGCCGGCTACTAGCCCGCGCTTGGCACGGTTGTCCGCGTTGGCGCAGGTGGGAGGCTTGGGCGCGGCGCGCCCGCGCCGAAGCCCGGCCAGGCGGCAACGGACAAGGGGGCAACGGACAAGGGGGCAAGCCGCCTAATCTGGCAGGCCGGGGTCCGGCGGCGGGTAACTGGCGACTTCCGGGCGCAATGCCAGGAAGGCGGTGGCCGCGACCAGGCCGCCCGGAACCACCGCCAAGGCGACAATCAGCATCAAAACGGCTGCGGCGGTCATTTCAACTCACCTTCCCGGCGGCAGGCGCCTTGGCCCCGAGGGGCGGCGGATAAGTCGGATAAGCCTCAAACTCGAGCGGGTCGCGCTGCCACGGCACCAGCCTCAACGCCAGCGCCGCGACCACACAGGCGATGACCGTCCCCCAGCCTCCGAGGCTCAGCAGGCGCCAGCCGTAGCCGGAATAGGGCGCGGCCAGCAAGTCGCGCACTGTTAATACCAGGATGTAAGTCAGCACCACCGGGCAGACAAAGCTGACCGACCACCGCCACAGGCGCCCGACCTTGAAGGTCGACAGCGCCGAGAGGTGGAAGCAGAACTCGCGGCCCTTCCGGCGCGCCCACATGGTGACGACCATCATGACGATGGCGGACAGGACAATGCCGACCTCATTGATGTACTTGTCAACCACGTCAAGGTTCGGCAGGCCGGCCTTGGTGCCGAAGGCGATCAGCGATATGAGCGCCACCGGAACGCCCATCGTCAGCGCCGCCTTGGCCTCCGACAGGGCGAATTTGTCCTGCAGCGCGCCGGAGACCACTTGCAGGATTGAGATCAGCGAAGTGAATCCGGCCAACAGCAACGAACCGAAGAACAGCGCCCCGAACACGGCCGAGCCGGGCATCTCCGACACCACCTTTGGGAAGGTGACGAATGACAGGCCGATCCCGTTGATCGAGGTCGATTTGGCCAGTTCGGCCATGGTCTGCCCGTTCTCATGGGCCATGAAGCCGAGCACCGAAAAGACGCCCAGCCCGGCCATGATCTCGAAAGAGGAATTGGCGAACGCCACCACCAGGCCGGGGCTGGTCAGATTCGACCGGCGTTTGCGATAAGAGGAGTAGGTCAGCATGATGCCGAAGGCGATCGACAGCGAGAAGAAGATCTGCGCGTAGGCGGCCACCCACACGGTTGGCTTCGCCAAAGCCGAGAAATCCGGCGTGAACAGGGCGTTCAGGCCGTCGGCCGCGCCCGGGAGGAAAAGCGCGCGGACCACCAGCACGCCGAAGGCGATCACCAGCACAGGCATGGCGACCATGTTGGCCGCCTCGACGCCTCGTTTCACCCCGCGCGCCATGACGGCGACGGCCGCCACCCAAATCAGTCCCAACGGGATCATCACCCCGGCCACCGGGGCCAACAGGCCGCCCGTCACTTGGTCGGTCTGGAGATAATCGTCCATCAGGAATCCGACAGTGTCCTGGCCCCATTTCTGGTTGAACGAGAAGACGAAATAGGACGCCGCCCAGGCCAGGATCGCGGCGTAGTAGATGGCGATGAAGAAACAAATCATCACCTGGAACCAGCCGACCGACTCAACCCACCGCCCGAGTTTGCCGCCGAGCCGCCGGAACGCCAGCGGCGCGCTGCCGCGATAGCGGTGACCGAGCGCGTAGTCCAGGAACAGGATCGGGATGCCGGCGGTCAGCAAGGCCACCAGGTAGGGGATCATGAAGGCCCCGCCGCCGTTCTCATAGGCGACGCCGGGAAAGCGCCAGATGTTGCCCAGGCCCACGGCCGAGCCGATGGCTGCGATGATGAAGCCGATTTGGCCAGACCATTGCTGGCGCTCCGGCGTCTGGCCGCTGGTCTGGCTGCTGGTCTGGCTGCTGGTCTGATTGCTGGCGGCGTTCTTGGCCATTGCTATCCTCACGAAAGTCGGTCCGGGCTGGCGCCCCCGAAATGGGCCCAAACAACCTGGGACCTTACTCGCCGCGGGCCGAACACACCGGCGGCGCCCAAATGGTGAGACACGGGGGCCCCGGCCTATGCTGGCAAGATGCGAGCAATCATGGTGAGGCGGCCCGGCGGGCCCGCCGCCCTGCGCCAGACAGAGATCGACATCCCGGAGCCTGGTCCTGGTCAAGTCCTGGTCAAGGTGGCGGCGGCCGGGGTCAATTTCATCGACACCTACCGCCGCTCAGGCGTCTACCGCGTCGACTACCCCCACATCCCCGGCTCGGAGGGCGCCGGGAGCGTCGCCGCCCTGGGCGAGGCGGTGACCGATTGGGCAGTCGGCGACCAAGTCGCCTGGGCCGAGTCCGCCAGCGGTTCCTACGCCGAGTACGCCTTGGCCGATGCCGCGCAGCTATTGCCGGTGCCACCAGGACTAACGCTCGACGTCGCGGCAGCCATACCACTGCAAGGCTTGACCGCCGATTACTTGACCAGGTCCGCCTATGAACTCGGGCCCGAGGACCACGCGCTCATCTACGCCGCCGCCGGCGGCGTCGGCTCCCTCGCCACCCAGATGGCGTTGGCCGCCGGCGCCAGGGTCATCGCCACCGTCGGCTCAGCCGCCAAAATCCCGGCGGTGGCCGGGTTCGGGGTGCCGGGCGACGACATCGTCAACCTGGGCGCCCTGACCGACCTGACAACGGCCCTGCCCGCCCAAGTGCGGGAGCGGACGGACGGCCAGGGCGCGCACGTCGCTTACGACGGCATCGGGCGCGACACCTTCGCTGCCACGCTGGCGAGCCTGCGCCGACGCGGCCTGGCCGTGCTCTACGGCGGCGCGTCTGGGCAGGTGGCGCCGTTCGACCCGCAGGAGCTGAACGCCCACGGGTCGCTCTACCTGACCCGGCCCAAGCTGGCCGACTACACGGCCACCCCGGCTGAACTGCGCGAACGTGCGGCGCGGGTCTTTGGCGCCGTCAGCGCCCGGCGGCTGCGGGTGTCGATCGGGGCGCGTTTCCCGCTGGCCGACGCGGCCAGGGCGCACGAAACCTTGGAGTCGCGCCGGAGCCAAGGTAAAATTGTGCTTTATCTATGAGGTTGATGGCCGGCGTCGCGGCCGGCCGCGCAGAAAGGTCTGAAATGCGTACTTCCCCACGCGAAGGTTTCAGGTGCCGCAAGTTCTGGTCCGTGGCGGTCGCCATCGGGCTGGCTGGCGTGGCGGCCGTCCTGCCGGCGGCGCCAGAGCCGGCGGCCGCAGCCGTGCCCACCAGTTTCACAATCACCGGGTCGGGCTGGGGGCATGGCGTGGGGATGTCGCAATACGGCGCCCAAGAGATGGCCAAGGCCGGGCAAGGCGCCAACGCGATCCTAGGCTTCTACTACCCCGGCACCACCATCGCCAACCAGACCGTTGGCAACATCCGGGTCCAGTTGATCCAGGCGGCCACCGTGGTGGTGCGCTACGCCGGCGCCGCCGGCACGCTGACGCCCGCCGGGGCCGGCGCCGCCAGCGTCGCCAAGGGCGGCGTTGTCACCCTGACCGTCTCCGGCGCCAACCTGGTGGCCTCCGGGGTGGGCGCGAACAAGACCGCCGCGCAGTTCAACCTGGCCTGGTCGGGCGCCTCGGACTGCTCCGGCTACGTCACCGTCGACGGCACCAACGGCGCCTCCCAGGGGTACTGCCGGGGCTCGCTGACCGCGACCGTGATCAGCGGCAAAGTCAACCTGATCGCCACCGTTGGGCTGGCGCGCGACTACATCTACGGCTTGGGCGAAGTGCCGTCCTCCTGGGAGCCGGCGGCCCTGCAGGCCCAGGCCACGGCGGCGCGCACCTATGCCGCCAAACAGACCTACAAGTCCTCATGCAACTGCGAGGTTTACTCCGACACACGTTCGCAGTACTACGCCGGGCGGTCGAAGGAAGTCGAGGCGCCCAGTTGGGGCGCGCGCTGGGTCGCCAACGTCAACCTGACCGCCGCCTCCGCCACCACCGCCGCCCTCATCTTGTACGGCGGCGCGCCCATCACCGCCGTCTATGGCGCCGCCAACGGCGGCGCCACCGAGGCCGCCGCCGACATCTGGGGCGGCGCGTACGCCTACCTGGTGGCCAAGGCCGATCCGTGGTCGGTCAAAACGGGGGTGCCAGATTCGATCAAAGCCTGGACGGTGACCAAGACCGCGTCCGAGGTCAAGGCCATCTTCGGCTTGACCGATGTCGCCTCGGTCACCGTCGCCAGCCGGACGGCCGGGGGCAGCGCCAAAACCATCACGGCTCAGGCCTCGAACGGCACCACCAAGACCATCTCCGGGGCTGAGACGATCCGTTCGGCCTTCGGCCTCAAGTCCGCTCATTTCTCGATCACAGGGTCCGTGCCGACGGCGCCGTCCGGACAGGTCGAGATGTTCTCGCTGGGGCCGGACATGGACGGCGACGGCCGCGGCGAGACTTTGACGATCTGGACGGACGGGAAGCTGTGGCGCTACTACGGGTCGAGCGCCAGCACCGTCGTCTCCAACAGTTCCCAGATCGGGGCCGGCTGGACCGGCTGGCGGGTTTACGGCACCGGCTCGCTGGACGCGGGCTCGACCACCGACCTGCTCGGCATCACCCCTGAAGGGGTCCTCTACCTCTACCCCGGCAACGGGCGCGGCGGGGTCGGGGCGAACACGAACATCGGCTGGGGGTGGGAGGGCTACCGGCTGATCCCGACCGGCGACCTGAACCGCGACGGCAAACCGGACATCCTGGGGATCAGGAACGCCGACGGATTGTTGTTCTTCTACCCGGGGCAGGGCAACGGGAAGTTCGGCACGAAGGTGAACGTCGGCTGGGGTTGGGAGGGGTACGAGTTGTACGCGGCCGGCGACCTGAACTCAGACGGCAACAACGACATCCTCGGGATCAAGACCGCCACCGGCGAGTTGTTCTCCTACCCCGGCAAAGGCAATGGCGCGTTCGGGTTGAAGTCGATGATCGGTTGGGGTTGGACCGGGTTCAAGCTGGCCTCCGGCGCTGACCTGGACGGCGACGCGAAGCCAGATCTGTTGGGGATCAGGAACACCGACCGGGCCGTGTTCTTCTACAGGGGCAGCGGCCAAGGCACCTTCCCCAGCAAGACCCAGGTCGCCTCCGGCTGGTGACGCGCCCGCGCCTGGCGGCGCATAATCAGCATAGTGCCAGGTCACGCGCTTGGAGCTGGCTGGAGCGCGGTCAGGGCGGCGCGGCGGCTTAGCTGGTGGAATCAACCGCCCGGGCGAACCGCCGGGCGGCGCGGACCGCCGGTCCGGGGGCCTGGTCATGGTCCGGGTTGGATCCTCGGTCCGGGCTCAGGCCGGCGGCGCGCAGGCGGCGTGACTGGGGCTTCGATTCGGCCACGGCCCAGACCCGGGAAATGCCGGCCGCGGCCAGCGGCCCGGCCGGGCCGTAGACGAACGCAGCCATGGCCTGCGGCGCGGCCGCGGCCGTGATCGAGTCAGCCAGCAGTTCGGCCTCGGCCTGGCCGGTCGCCCGCCAGGCGACCAGGCCGACCGCCCGGTCGGCCTCGAAGACCAGGGCCACGGCGGCCGCGCCCTGGGCCAGACGCGCCAGCAGACCGGGGAACTCCCCCAGGACGGCTTCGCCGTGGCGTGACATGAACCAACGCAGCACCGAACTCTCGCCGTCGACGCGGGCGAAGCCCAGGCTCGCGCCGCCCGCCGCCCCGGCCTGACGGCGGCCGTGGCGCGCAGGGGTCGCGGCGCGCCGGCCGCGCCTGAAACCCCTTGGCTCCGCCACTCGCCCCGCGCCCGTCGCCGTCACCGCCGCCCAGCCCGGTCAGGTCCGCAGCCTGGCGCCCAGTTTGGCGGCCTCGGCGATGGCGCCAGCCCTGGCCTGGGCGATCTCCGGCGGCGTCAGCGTGTGGTCGGCAGCGCGCAGGCGCAAAGCGATCGCCACCGATTTCTTATCGGCAGCGATCTGGCCGCCCTCGAAGACATCGAAGACGAAGACGTCCTCCACCCATGGCCCCGCCCCCGCGCGCACTGCCGCCGCCAGTTCGGCGGCGGCGAGGGAGCGGTCGACCACGAACGCCAGGTCCTCCTTGGCCAGCGGCTGAGGCGACACCGCCCGGGCCAAGACCCGCTCCGGCGCCAATTCGATGAGACGGTCGAGGTCGACTTCGAAGGCGACGGCGCCCTCAGGCAGGCCGAACTCGCGCGCCACCATTGGGTGAAGCTCCCCGGCGTGGCCGATTCCGATCTCCCCGGCGGCCAGCCGCGCGCAGCGCCCAGGATGGAAGGGCGCGCGCACGGCCTGGTGGGCGACCAGTTCCAAGCCCACCGCCCGGCCCATGACCTTGACCGATTCGACCGCGTCCGCCCAGTCGGCGGCGCGGCCCGGCCCCCACACCCCCGCCCGGAGGCGCTGGCCTATCAGCACGCCCGCCGCGCGCCGCGGCTGCTTCGGGACGGCCGCCTCCAGGGCGGCCAGTTCCTCGTTCGCCGGCCGGGCGTCGACCCCCAGGATGGCGGCCCGCTTCGGCGCCGCAGGCGCCTCGGTGACCAGGCCGATCTCGTAAAGCCCCAGGTCTGTCAGGCCTCTGGCGGCGTTGCGGCGGGCCGTCGTCAGCAGGGTCTGGAGGACGGCGGTGCGCAGCAGCGGCGCGGCCGCGTCCAGCGGGTTGGCCAGGCGCACGGCCGCGCGCCGGGGGTCCTCGCCGCCGTAGCCGAGGGCGTCGAAGACGCCCTCGCCGATGAACGGGTAGCTCAGCACCTGAACCAGCCCGAAGTCGCTCAGCGCCCGCGCGGCCGAGCGCCGCAGCCGCTGCGCCCGGGTCAGGCCGCCGCCGCTCGGCGCGCCCGCCAGCCGCGACGCGATCCGGCCGTAGCCGTCGATCCGGGCGACTTCCTCCACCAGATCGACCGCCCGGGTCAGGTCGCCGCGCCAGCTCGGCGGGCGGACCAGCCAGCCGCCGATGCCGTCGCCCCCAGTTCCAGCGCCAAGCCCAGTTCCAGCGCCAAGCCCGGTTCCAGCGCCAAGCCCGGTCACAGCGCCAAGCCCGGTCACAGCGCCGTCGCCACCGGCCGGGCCCACGCCGACCCCGGCGCCGCTGGCATGACCGCCAGCGCCGGCGGCAGCGACTTGGCAGCCGATCTCCTCCAGGATCTCGCGCACGCGGGCGGCGCCGTAGGCGACGCCCACCAGCCGCTGCGGATAAGCCGGGTCGAAGTCGATCACGGGCGGGGGTTGATGTGTGCCAGCGTCGGTGACGGCCGCGTCCGCCTCGCCGCCGCCGTGTTCGATCAGCAGGTCGATGACCCGCTGGACGGCTTTGGGCGCAAGCTCCGGGTCGACCCCGCGCTCGAAACGTTTGGCCGCCTCGGAGCCGAGTTTGTGCCGCCGCGAAGTCCGCGCCACCGTGATCGGGTCGAAGTGCGCCGCCTCGATCAGCAGGTCGCGGGTGCCCGGCCCGACCTCGGACGAGGCCCCGCCCATGACTCCGGCCAAGCCCAGCACCCGCCCGCCCAGCGCCGGCGCCGCGCCCGGCGAATCGGCCAGCCCAGCGCCCGCGGCCCCGACCGCCGCTCCGACCGCGGCCGGCGCCGCGGTCGGCGAATCGGTGATCAACAAGTCCTCCGGGTCCAGTGCCCGGTCGACGCCGTCCAAGGTGACCAGGCGTTCGCCGGGCCGCGCCCGGCGAACCACAATCGGCTCCGCCACGCCGTCCAAGTCATAGGCGTGCAGCGGCTGGCCCAGCTCCAACATGACGTAGTTGGTGACATCGACCGCCAGGGCGATAGGACGCATCCCGGCCTGAGTCAAACGCCGCCGCATCCAATCCGGCGACGGCCCGGCCGCCGCGCAGCCGCGCACCACCCGGGCCACGAAGCGGTCGCAACCCGGCCGCCCGTGGATGGGCGCGTCATCGTCCAACTCCACCCCGAAACCGTCCCCCGTCGCCGGCGGCGCCGAGACCAAAGCCGGGTCGCGGAAGGCCGAACCGGTGGCGTGCGAGAACTCCCGCGCCACCCCGCGGATCGAGAAGCAGTAGCCGCGGTCCGGCGTGACGTTGATCTCGACCGTCTGCTCGTCCAGGCCGAGCAGCGGGATCAGGTCCACGCCCACCTCCGGGTCGAGCCCCAGGCGTGACAGCACAATGATGCCGCTGTGGTCATCCCCCAGGCCCAGCTCGCGGGCGGAACAGATCATGCCGTCCGAGATGTGGCCGTAGGTCTTGCGGCTGGAGATCGGGAAGGGTCCGGGCAGGACCGCGCCGGGCAGCGCCACCGCCACCTTGTCCCCGGCGGCGAAGTTGTGGGCGCCGCAAACAATCCCGCGCACGCCGCCGTGCCCGGGTCCGACGTCCACCTGGCACCAGTTGATCGTCTTGCCGTTCTTCTGCGGTTCGGGCTGGACGTCCGCCACCAGGCCGACAACCAGCGGTCCAGCCACGCCGGAGCCGTGGACGGCTTCTTCCTCCAGCCCGACCGAGACCAGGGCCGCAGCCACTTGTTGGCCGTCGCGGCCGTCCAGCGAGACGAACTCGGCCAGCCAGGGCAATGGGATCAGCATCAGATTTCCACCCCGTAATTCAAGGAGAAGCGGGCGTCGCCCTCGACCATGTCACGCATGTCGCCCACGCCGCTCTGGAACATGAGGGTCCGCTCGATCCCCATGCCGAAGGCGAAGCCTTGGTATTCGTCCGGGTCGACGCCGCAGGCGATCAGCACCGCCGGATCGACCATGCCGCAGCCGCCCCATTCGATCCAGCCGGAGCCGCCGCAGGTCCGGCAGCCCGGGTCGGCGCCACGGCAGACGAAGCAGGCCAGGTCCATCTCCGCGCTGGGCTCGGTGAAGGGGAAGAACGATGGCCGCAGCCGCGTCGTCACCCCCCGCCCGAACATTTGGTCGGCCAGGTGGTCAAGGGTGCCCCGGAGGTCGGCCATGGTCAGGCCCCGGTCCACGGCCAGGCCTTCGACCTGGTGAAAGACCGGCGTGTGGGTGGCGTCCAGCTCATCGGTGCGGAAGACTTTGCCCGGCACCGCCACGTAGCAAGGCACGCCCCGGCTGAGCAGCACCCGGGCTTGGACCGGGCTGGTGTGGGTGCGCAGCACCAGGCCGCTGCCCGGCGGGTCGACGAAGAAGGTGTCCTGCATTTGGCGGGCCGGGTGGTCCGGCCCAAAGTTGAGGGCGTCGAAGTTGAACCATTCGGCCTCCAGTTCCGGCCCTTCGGCGATGGTCCAGCCGAGCGCGGTGAAGACGTCCGCGATCCGCTCTTGGAGCAGTTCCAGCGGGTGACGGGCGCCGATCGGTTGGCGGTCGGTCGGCAGGGTGACGTCGACCGCCTCACGCGACAATTTGTCCGATGCCGCCGCCTCGTCCAGCGCTTGACGGCGGGCTTCGAAGGCGGCGGAGAGACGCTGTTTGACGGCCCCCATGTTCTTGCCCGCCTGGGCGCGGTCGGCGCCCGGCAGGGTCTTGATGGCCTTGTTGGCTTGGGCGATGGCGCTTTGCTCGCCGGTCCACAGGCGGCGCAGTTGGCCGAGTTCTTCGGGGCTGGCGGCGCCCGCGATGGCGGCCAGCGCCGCCTCGGCGAGGCGGTTCAATCCGGCCTGGTCGAGGGGTGAGACTGATTCAGACACGAAGGGCATTGTCCCACACCCGCCGATTCGGCCCCGGCGACCGGCCCGGTCGCCAGCCGACCGCGGCGCGTTGGCGGGGCCCGGGCGTGTTGGCGGCGACCGGGCGGCGTTGGCGGCGACCGCCTGCGGGGCAATAACATGGGGAACCGTGTCCAGCCAAAACAGCCATTGGGTTTTGAGCCTGTCCTGCCCGGACGGCCCCGGCATTGTCCACGCGGTCTCCGGGGCCTTGGCGGCGATCGGCGGCAACATCACCGAGTCGCAGCAGTACGGCGACCCGGAGTCGGGCCGGTTCTTCATGCGCGTCCAGGCCCACGCGCCGGCCGACCGCCGCGTGCTTGACGCCGTGGTGGCGCCGGTGGCGGCGCGCTTCAGCATGGACTGGCACTTGGACACGGTGGGACGGCCGCTGCGGACCATCGTCATGGTCTCGAAGGCCGCTCACTGCCTGATCGACCTGCTCTACCGCCGTCAGCAGGAGCGCCTGCCGATCGAGATCGCGGCTGTGGTCTCCAACCACCTGGATTTGCGGCCGGTGGCCGATTTCCACGGCGTCCCCTTCCATCATCTGCCTGTCGCCGAGGGCGCCAAGCCGCAGGCCGAAGCCCGCCTCAAGGACCTGGTGGTCGAGTTGGACGTGGAGTTGGTGGTGCTGGCCCGCTACATGCAAATCCTGAGCCAGGACCTGTGCGAGTTCCTGGCCGGGCGGGCCATCAACATCCACCACTCCTTCCTGCCGTCCTTCAAGGGCGCCCGCCCCTACGCCCAGGCGCACGCCCGCGGCGTCAAGCTGATCGGCGCCACCGCCCACTATGTCACCGCCGCCCTGGACGAAGGCCCGATCATCGAGCAGGACGTCGAGCGCGTGGACCACTCGATCAGCGCCGAGGACCTGGCTCACCTGGGCCAGGACGTCGAACGCCGGGCGCTGTCCCGGGCCGTGCGCTGGCACGCCGAGCACCGGATTCTGTTGAACGGCGCCCGAACCGTCGTCTTCCGCTGAGACCGCCCGCGACACTTACGACCGGATGACCCGCGCGGCCCGGCTGGGGCTGAGGGTGGGGCTGGGGCTGGGGGCGGCGGCATCGGGAAAGTTGGGAAGGGGCGCTGGTTGCGGGGCGTTCAAGCGCTGAGCCGCGCCTGCAAGCCCTGGTCGAGGGCGGCCAGGAAATCCTCGGTCGTCAGCCAGGGTTGGTCCGGGCCGATCAACATGGCCAGGTCCTTGGTCATCTGGCCGGCCTCGACGGTTCGGATGACCGTCTCCTCCAGCGCCTGCGCGAAGCCGGTGACCGCGGGGGTCGAGTCCAGTTCGCCGCGATGCTTCAACCCGCCGGTCCAGGCGTAGATCGAGGCGATCGGATTGGTCGAGGTCGGCTTGCCCAACTGGTGCAGGCGGTAGTGGCGGGTGACGGTGCCGTGGGCGGCCTCGGCCTCGACCGTCTGCCCGTCCGGGGTCATCAACACCGAGGTCATCAGCCCCAGCGAGCCGAAGCCCTGGGCCACCGTGTCCGATTGGACGTCGCCGTCGTAGTTCTTGCAGGCCCAAAGGTAGCCGCCCTCCCACTTGAGGGCTGAGGCGACCATGTCATCGATCAGGCGGTGCTCGTAGGTCAGGCCCGCCGCCTCGAAGCGGTCCTCGTATTCTTCCTGGTAGACGGCGGCGAAGATGTCCTTGAAGGCGCCGTCGTACTTCTTCAGGATGGTGTTCTTGGTGGAGAGGTAGACCGGGTAGCCGCGCCGCAGCCCGTAGGCGAAGCAAGCCCGCGCGAAGTCCCTGATCGACTCCGTGAAGTTGTACTGGCCGAGGATGACGCCGCCTTCCTGGGGCAGGCGCACCACTTCGAGTTCGACCGGCTTGGAGCCGTCGTCCGGGACGAAGGAGAGCATCACCCGCCCGGGCTTGTCCGTCCGGTAGTCGGTCGCCTTGTACTGGTCGGCGAAGGCGTGGCGCCCGATCACGATCGGCTTGGTCCAGCCGGGCACCAGCCGGGGCACGTTCGAGATGATGATCGGTTCGCGGAAAACCACCCCGCCGAGGATGTTGCGGATGGTGCCGTTCGGCGACTTCCACATCTTCTTCAGCCCGAACTCCTGCACGCGAGCCTCGTCCGGGGTGATGGTGGCGCACTTGACGCCCACGCCGTGCCGCTTGATCGCCTCGGCCGAGTCGACCGTCACCTGATCGTCGGTGGCGTCGCGGTTCTCGATCGACAGATCGTAATATTTCAGGTCAATGTCCAGGTACGGCAGGATCAGCCGCTCCTTGATGAAGTGCCAGATGATCCGGGTCATCTCGTCGCCGTCGAGTTCGACCACCGGACCCACAACCTTGATTTTCGCCATGCTTCCCTTCTCCCGCTCCAGCCGCCGTTGGGCCTTTGACAAACGCTCGGCCCTAATTTTACTCGACGTGAAAAGAGTTCGGGACACAATCGGTTTGTCTGCGCGCCGTTGCCCGATGCCGTCTGGTCGCCAGGCCGCCCCGCCTCGCCTTTGGGCCCGGCCGGGTCTGCCTTCACTGGTCGACCATCACTGGTCGACGGCGACGTAGACCTCCTTGGCGAACATCCCGACCCTGACCGCTAGCACCCCTTCGGCCTGGAGCGGCACGGCCAGCACGGCGTTGCCGGTGGCCGGGGAGACTTCGTAAATGTCTCGCAACGCCTGGTGCAGGCCCGGCGCCGGTTCCTCCCAGATCGCCAGGGCGTCGAAGTCGGTCATGACTTCGCCGTCCTCCGGCACGAACGCCAGGCCGAGGTCGGCGATGTCGAACTCGGTCTCGCCCCAGGTGTAGTCGACGGTCACGTTGACGATGGCGTAGGCCTGACCGGCCTGCGGGGCGGGGTTGCGCGGGTTGAGGGCGACGACCTGGTCGGTGGCGTTCAGGATGACGGAGTTGATCACCACGGTCATGGACTCGCGGGCGATGATGGCGCCGAGAGGGGCGGGGCTGTCGCGCGTGCCAACTCCCTCGGGCGCCGCGCTGCCGTCCGGCAGTGTGACCGTGGCCGGGGGGTCCTGGAAGGAGTCGACTATTGCTTGGTCGGTCGCGGCCTTGAAGGCGACAAAACCAGCCACCGCGCCCACGACAGCCAGCACCGCTGCCGCGTTGGCGGGCCACTGGCGGCCCGCTTGAGCCCGCCCGATGATCGCCAACACGAGCGCCACCGGCAGCATCACCCATCCGACCGCCATCAACTGACTGGGGAAGCAGGCGAATCCGGTTCCGGCCGCGGCCGCGGCCAAGGCGACCAAGGCGATGGGCGGCGTGCGGGGCTTGACCGGTGGCGGTGGCGGCGCCGCGACCGGCGCCGCGAAAGTCCTCGGGGCGCTGAACGTGGCCGCGGCCGCGAACTGCGCCCCGGCCGCCGTTGGGGCGAGCTGCGTGGCGCCGGGCGGGGTCGGAGCCAATGGCGTGGCACCGAGCGGGGTCGGAGTCAACGGCGCTGGGCCAGACTGCGTGGCGCCGGGCGGCGGCGCGCCCAGAGGCGGTGGACCAAGCGGCGCGGGGCCGGGCGGCGGCGCTCCCAGAGGCGGTGGGCTGCGCGGGATTGGGCCGAGCGGCGCGGGGCCGTCCGGCGGCTGAATCGGCGCGAATTGACCGGGGCCGGGCCCGCCAACATTGGGCGAGAACTCGCCCGCGGGCTGGAACTGCTGCGGAGGATGAGTCATCGAACTGGGCTTTCCGTCGGCGGCATCGGCGCGGGCGGCCACCCCGAAAACGACGAGAACGACCGCCGAGGTCGCAACTCCGGGTCAGCCGACCACAAGGGCCAGACTACCGCTTGGCGGCGCTCCCGCCGCCCGATGCCGTGCGCGCGGCATCGGACGGCGCCTACGTTGCGAACGTTGACGTCACATGCTGGCGACGTCGGCGGCCTTGGCCTTGACGGCGGCCCCGGCCTCCTGGAGCTGGCCCAACTCCGAATCTGAGAGCTGGCGCTCCACGATCTCCTTGACCCCGGCCTTGCCGAGTTTGGCCTCAACCCCGAGGTAGACGCCGGAGATGCCGTATTGGCCGGTCAGCCAGGCGCAGACGGGGACCACCTGGCCCGAGTCGGTGGCGACGGCGCGAGCCATGCGGGCGGCCGCGGCCGAGGGCGCGTAGTAGGCCGAGCCGGTCTTGAGCAGCGCCACGACCTCGGCGCCGCCGCCGCGCACGCGCTCGACCAAGGCGTCGACATCGGCCGGCGGCAAGACCTCGGACAGGAGCTTGACCTCGCCGTTGATGTTGACGGTGCAGGCCGAGGCGACCGGCACCATGGTGTCCCCGTGCGAGCCGAGGGTCAGCGTCTTGACGGCGCCGACCGGTAGCCCCAGCTTGTCGGCCACGAAGTAGGTGAAGCGGGCCGTGTCCAAGACCCCGGCCTGGCCCATGACGCGGTGATGCGGGAAGCCGGAGGCCAACTGCGCCAGCGTCGTCATCTCGTCCAGCGGGTTCGAGACCACGATGATGACCGCGTTGGGCGCGTATTTGGCGATGTTCTCGGCCACGCCGCGCACAATCCCGGCGTTGATGCCGAGCAGGTCCATGCGGCTCATGCCCGGTTTGCGGGGCACGCCCGCCGTCACCACCACGACCTCGGAGTCCTCGATCACCTCGTAGCCTTGGCCATCGGCCGTGGTGGTCTTGCCGATGACGCGGGTCTCAAAGCCCTCGACCGGCCGCGACGAGTTCAGGTCCAGGGCCAAGCCCTCGGACCAGCCGTCCCGGATGTCGGTCATGACGACCTCATCGAAAATGTCGTACTCAGCCAAGCGCTGAGCTGTTGTCGAGCCGTAGAACCCAGCTCCGATCACGGTCGCTTTACCACTGCGTGCCATAAGCAATACTTCTTTCTGGTCAGGTTTTTGACTGCGAGGGCATCAATGCCGCTCCTAAGCATAGCTGCGCCAACATCGCGGCCAGCACGCCCGCCTTGGCGGCGGCGGCGGCGCTCAGTGGCAGAAGTGGCGCGCGCCGGTGAAGTAGAGGGTCACGCCCGCCCGCTCCGCCGCCGCGATGACCTCGGCGTCGCGGACCGAGCCGCCCGGCTCCACAATCGCCTTGACACCCGCTCTGACCAGGACTTCCAGCCCGTCAGGGAAAGGAAAGAAAGCGTCCGATGCCGCCGCCGCGCCTTCCGCTCGCTGCCTCCCGGCACGCTTGACCGCCAGTTCGGCGGCGTCCACACGGTTGACCTGGCCCATGCCGACGCCCACCGAAGCGCCGTCCCTGGCCAACAGGATGGCGTTGGATTTGACCGACCGGCAGGCTTTCCAAGCGAACGCCAA
This sequence comes from Bifidobacteriaceae bacterium, assembly GCA_031278655.1. Lineage (GTDB taxonomy): Bacteria > Actinomycetota > Actinomycetes > Actinomycetales > WQXJ01 > JAIRTF01. The sequence continues at coordinate 3,094 of JAITJZ010000086.1, read as the reverse complement.
ATCGGCCAGGGCCGCCCGGTCGGCCGGCGGCCCCGCCTTCAGATCCCAGTTCGCCGGGTCGTCGCCCTCAGCCTGGAAGGCGTCGCGCTCCTGGAGCAGCAACCCGCCAGAGATCGGCTTCGCCTCCAATTCGGGCGGCGCCGCCTTCGCCAGCCGCACAATCCGCAGGTTCCGTTTGGTCCGGAGCAGTTCCAGCGCCGCCGGCTCGTACTCCGGCGCCACGATCACCTCCGTGAAGATCGGCTTGATCTGCTCCGCCATGGCCAGGGTGACCGTCCGGTTGGCGGCGATGACGCCGCCAAAGGCGCTCAGGGGGTCGCAGGCGTGGGCCTTGCGATGGGCCTCGGCCACGTCCGCGCCGACGGCGATCCCGCACGGATTGGCGTGCTTGACAATGGCGACCGCTGGTTCGGCGAAGTCAAGCGCGGCCCGGCAGGCGGCATCGGCGTCCGTGTAGTTGTTGAAACTCATCGGCTTGCCGCCGAGCAACTCCGCCTGGGCCAACCCCGCCGCCGCTCCCCCGCCGCTGACCTGCGCGAAGACGGCCGCGGCCTGATGCGGGTTCTCGCCGTAGCGGAGCGCTCCGACGCGCCGATAGGTGGCGGCGCGCCACGGCGGCAGGCTCGCCGCGCCGTCCGGCGCCTCCTGGGTCAACCAGGTGGCCACGGCGACATCGTAATCGGCGGTGTGGATGAAGGCGTCGCGGGCCAGTTCGCGGCGCTGGGCGAATGTGAACCCGCCCTGCTCCAGCGCCCCGGCGACCTCGGGGTAGCGATCCGGCGAGGTCACCACCGCCACCGAGGGGTGATTCTTGGCGGCGGCGCGCACCATGGCCGGCCCGCCGATGTCGATCTGCTCGACGCACTCGTCGGCGCTGGCGCCGCCGGCCACGGTCGCGGCGAACGGGTAAAGGTTGACCACCACCAGATCGAACGGCTCAACGCCGAGTTCACGCAACTGCCGGGCATGGTCTGCCAGCCGCAGGTCCGCCAAGATGCCCGCGTGGACCTTTGGATGCAGGGTCTTGACCCTGCCGTCCAAGCATTCGGGGAAGCCGGTGACGGCCTCGACAGGGGTGACCTTCAGGCCAGCGGCGGCTATGACCCGCGCGGTCGAACCGGTTGACACGATTTCGACTCCGGCCCCGGCCAGGGCCCCGGCCAGGGCTTCAAGCCCGGACTTGTCGTAAACCGAGATCAGCGCCCGGCGGATGGGGCGGCGCCCCTCGGGCACGGTCGGCGTCGCTTCGGCGGGCGTTGGTTGGGATGAATCGGTCGGCGGATTGGCGGCCACGGCGGAACCTCCTGTTGGAACTGGTCGGTCCCGTGCGCCCAGGCGAGCGGCGAACGGCATAATGGCTGGTCAGGCCGCTTCCCGGTGGTGCTCCACCTGGCTTCGCCAGTCGCGGCCATGTCCGCCGACCAGTCTACCCCGGCCGCTCCCAGGCGGCCCGGCGCCTCGAAGTGCCAAGTGGCCGCCTCAAGGCCAGCGACCCGTTCACCAGCCTCGGTCAGGGCCTGGTCTTCACCATTCCCGCTGGCTGTTCCCGTCGCGCCGGCGACTGCCGAATCGGTGGCGGCGGGTCCAAGGCCGACCGCCTGGGTCAGGCTGGTCGGGGCAGCGCCTCGCCGCTCCAAAGGGCCGCCAAGGGCAGAGCCCAGATCCTCTCCGCCAGCGGGAAGGCCAAACTCCCGGTGTGCAACACGATCCCGCGCGCAAACATTTCGCCCACTTGGTCGCGGAGCCAGGCAAGGTGCCGGGCGTCTGTTGTGGTGGCGGTGTTGGTCGCCTTGACCTCGATCCCGACAATGCGGCCAGCAGCCGACTCGAGCACAAGATCGACCTCGTGGGCGCCGTTCCGGTCCCGCAAATGATAGGCCCGCACCGCTGGCGCGGCCAGGCGCATCAGGGGTCTGACCTGCGCCATCACAAATGTGTCGACCAGGCGCCCAAGCCGGTCGGCACTGCGCAGCAGTCCGGCGCGATCATCACCGGCCAAGAAGGCCGCCATGCCCGGATCCACCATGTGATACTTGGGCGCCTTCGCCAGGCGGTTCAAGGGGTTGACGCCCCAGGCGGGTAGCCGTTCCACGATCCTGAGATCCTCCAACAGACCAAGGTAGGCCTTGACGGTGCGCTGGTCGGCGCCGGCGGCCAGCGTCAACGTCTCCAAGGTCGGCGACCCGGCCGTGTTCAGCGCGAGAGCCGCCAACAGCGCCGCCAGCGCCGCCGGTTGGCGCACTTCGGCCAACTCGGCGGCATCGTTCCTGATCAGCGACTCAACGTAGCCCTCGTACCAGGCGCCGCGGGCCCGGTCACTCAAGCTCACGCCAGCGGGGAACCCGCCCCGCACAATGCGCTCGGCGTATTCCCCCAGATCGGGCGCGTTCGCCAGGGCGCTCGGCTCCGGGTCCGCAGGACCGATCAGCGCTCTGACCGCGTCGAACTCGGCCGCGCCGACGAGTTCCGCCTCCGTCAAGCCGTACATGGCGACCGGACTAATCCTTCCGGTGGCAGGCCAGCCGGCGCCGGACAGCCGGGAGCGCACGCTCCCCGTGATGAGGTAGCGGCCAGGGCCGACGTGGGCGTCGACCGCGCGTTTGACCGCGGCCAGGGCGCTGGGCACACGTTGCCATTCGTCTATCAACACCGGCAGCGTCTGCGCCCCGAGCACCGCGTCGGGAGCGGCCTCGAACGCCCGCGCCAGATCCGGCACGCCGAGGTCAATGTCCGATGCCGCCCGCCGCCGGGCGGTCGTGGTCTTGCCGGAGCCGCGCGGGCCGGTCAACATGATCGCGGGCAGTTCTCCGAACAGCGCGTCGAGGGCCAAGTCAACGTGCCGCGCGATGTAGTCACTGGCGCCCATAGCCGCTCTGCCTCCTGCCATCTGTTCCCACAAGAGTCTAATGCTGATTTCGCACGCACCCTAATGCTGATTTCGCACGCCTCCTGATGCTGATTTCGCAGGTGGCCCGGCGCGGGGGAACTCCGGTTCGGTCACTCGAACAGCCCGAGCTCATTCTCAAGCGCGGTCAACTCAGACATCGCCCGCTCCTGGCGCCGGCTCTCGGCCTGGTCGAAAGCCCGCAGGTCG
>JAITJZ010000082.1 GCA_031278655.1 Bifidobacteriaceae bacterium | reverse complement strand
CATGCTTGAGGACGCCGCCGGCGGCGAACTCGGCCAACTCGGCGCCGCCGCCGTGGCCCTGCGCCACGACCGCCTGCGCGCCATCATGGGCTCAGCCCCGGAGCAACTGTCCCCGCCGGCGCCTTCCGGCGCCACCCTCGAGGTTGTCCCCCGCCCGGCCCAGCCCGGCTAGCCCCGGCCCAAACTTGCGCGGGGTTAGGGCGCCGCCCGCCCTGCCGGTCACGCCGGGGCGGGGGGACGGGGTGGGTCAGGCTTTGATGACGACTTTGAGGGCGTCGTTCTTGGCCGCCTGCGAGAAGACTTCGTAGGCCTTCATCATGTCGTTGAGCTTGAAATGATGGGTGGCGAGGGGGCGGACGTTGAGTTTGCCGGCCTCGATCAGCTCGATCAGGGTGGGCGCGGTGACGGCGTCCACCAGACCCATGGTCATGGTGATGTTCTCGATCCAAAGGCGCTCGATCGGCATGGTCACGGGCGCGCCATGGACGCCGATGTTGGCGATCCGGCCCGTGGGGCGCACCAGTTCGAAGGCCGCCTCGAGGGTCTGCGGGATGCCGACCGCCTCCATCACCACGTCGGCGCCGCCGTGGCGGGTCAAGGCCTTGACCTCGTCCATCCAGCCCTCGTGGCCGGAGTTGACGGTGTGGGTGGCGCCGAACGACTCGCGCGCGGCCGCCAGGCGGAAGTCGTCCAGGTCCACGGCGATGATCCGGCGCGGGCCCTTCAGTTCGGCGGTGACCATGGCGGCCATGCCGACGGGGCCGGCGCCGATGACGACCACGTCGTTGCCGGGTTGGACGTTGCCGCTGAGGACGCCCATCTCGTAGCCGGTCGGGATGATGTCGGAGACGAAGATGACCTCCTCGTCGGTCAGCCCCTCGGGGATCGAGTGGAGCGAAGTCTCGCCGAACGGGACGCGCACATACTCGGCCTGAGTGCCGTCGACCAGGTGGCCCAACAGCCAACCAACGCCGCCCGCCGATTGGCAGTGGGACGGATGTCCCACTCGGCAGTAGGCGCAAGTGCCGCAGGTCGTGATGCAGCTGACGACCACGCGGTGCCCGACCTCGAACTTGGCCACGCCGGAGCCAACCTCCACCACGGTGCCAACGCCTTCATGGCCAAGCACGCGGCCATCGGTCACGGCCGGCACGTCGCCCTTGAGAATGTGCAGGTCAGAGCCACAGATTGTGGTTGTGTCGATTTTGACGATGACGTCATTGGGGTCCTGGACGGTTGGGTCCGGGACTTCTTCCCAGACTTTGTCGCCAGGACCGTGATAAACGAGAGCCTTCATTGGTGGTCCTTCCCCCCGTGGACTGATGAACATCGACTCTGATGCGCGGCGCCGCCGCGACCCCATGAGCTTACCCGCCCAGGGACTTAATACCTAGTTGAGAACGACTCCAGTTATCTTCACGCGAAGGAATCCGGCGAGCTCGCCGGTTCGGGGGCGGCTTTGCCGTAGTGACGGTTCAAGAGCCACTGGACCAGACTGCCCAGCGAGGCCGCGAAAACAATCCCGCAGAGCACGCCCAGCAGCGGGTTGTCGCCAACGGCCTGGCCGGCGATCGAACCGACCCCGACCGAATAAGCCCCCCAACAGGCCGCCGCCGTGGCGTCGATGAGGACGAACCGGCGCAGCGGATAACGCACCGTCCCGGCGGTCAGGTTGACCGCCACCCGCCCCACCGGAATGAACCGCGCCACCATCATCAGCGGCGCGGCGCCGCGGGCGAACACCCGCCCCGCCCAAGCGAAAGCCTCGCGGCCCTTGCCCCGACGGAAAACCCGCCACTCGCCCGCATTGAACCAGCGCCCGAGCGCGTAAGCCACCAGATCGCCGCACAGCGCCCCGGCCGCCGCCAACGGCCACACGATCAGCAGCTTCCACCACACGCCAGCGGCGGAATAGACCGCCGACGTCGCCACCACCAAGGTCTCGGCCGGGACCGGCGGGAAAAAGCCGTCGATGACGGAAACCAGGTACACGCCCACCAGCGCCCACGGCGACTCCGCCAAACCGATGATGAACTGATTGATCGAATGCCACAACTCCGCGCCCCACCAGTCCGCGGCCAGCGCCGCGGCCGCCAAAGCCGGGGCGTCCGCCAGCCAAGCCAAGACCGCGACCACTCAGAAACCCAACTGCCGGGCGACGACAGTCGCCAACTGATTCGCCACGGCCTCGGCCTGGGCGGCCGTCGACGCCTCAACCATGACCCTGACCAGCGGCTCCGTGCCAGAAGCGCGCAACAGGACGCGACCAGACGAACCCAGTTCGGCCTCGGCCGCGCGCACGGCGGCGACCACCACCGGGTCGCTCGCCACCCGGCTCTTGTCCACCTCCGGCACATTCACCAGCACCTGCGGGAAAGCCTCGACCAGGCGGGCAAGCTCGCCCAGCGAGCTTTCCGCCGCCCGCACCTGCCCGGCCAACTGCACCGCCGTCAGCACGCCATCGCCGGTGGTGGCATGGCGAGTCATGATGACATGCCCGGACTGCTCCCCGCCCAAGGTGTAACCGCCAGCTATCATCTCCTCCAACACATAACGATCCCCCACCGCCGTCACCTTGACATCGATCCCAGCGCCAGCCATCGCCTGAAACAGCCCCAGATTCGACATCACGGTGGTGACTAGCGTGTTCGACGCCAACTCGCCGCGCTCCTTCAGCGCCACCGCCAAGATCCCCATGATCTTGTCGCCGTCGACCAACTCGCCGGCGGCGTCCACCGCCAAACAACGGTCGGCATCGCCGTCAAAGGCGAAACCGGCGTGCGCCTCCAGCCCCACAACCGCCCGCTGCAACAACTCCGGATGGGTCGAACCGACCCCGGAATTGATGTTCGTGCCCGAAGGATGCACCGCCAACGGCATCACCTCCGCGCCCAAACGCCCAAACACGGCCGGGGCCACCTGGCAGGCGGCGCCATTGGCGCAATCCAACACCACCCGCATCCCCTCCAGGCAGGCCGGTGCGCTGGCCACCAAGAAGTCGACATAACGCTCCAGCGCGGCCTGGTCGGTGTGAATCGAGCCGACAGCGTCCCCGATGGCCGGTTCCCACTCCTGAACCAGGCGGGCCTCGATAGCGTCCTCGACGGCATCGGGCAACTTGTAACCACTGCGGGCGAAAAACTTGATCCCGTTGTCCTGATACGGGTTGTGGGAAGCCGAAATCATAACCCCCACGTCAAAGCCCAACGAGCGGGTCAAATAAGCCAAACCGGGGGTCGGGATGACACCGGCCAAGACCGCGTCAATCCCGGCCGAGGCCAGGCCGGCGGCGCTGGCGGCCGCCAACATGGCGCCCGACACCCGCGAATCAACCCCGACAATCCCGCGCAGACGCCTGGGCGCGTCCTCAAGACGGTGGTCCAAAACCGGCGGAGCGGCCTTCGAGCCGTAACCAAGGCCGCTCTCAGCCTCCAGCTCGCGCGCCGCGGCGGCCGCCAGCCGCAAGGCCAACTCGGCCGTGACCTCGCGTCCAACCAGCCCACGCACCCCATCAGTGCCGAACAGTCGCGCCACCGGCGAGCGCTAACGCTTCGAGTACTGGGGGGCTTTGCGGGCCTTCTTCAAACCAGCCTTCTTGCGCTCGGTCACGCGCGCGTCGCGCGTCAAATACCCGGCCTTCTTGAGGGCGGCGCGGTTGTGCTCCTCATCGATCGCGTTCAGCGCGCGGGCCACACCCAGGCGCAACGCCCCAGCCTGGCCGGAGGCGCCGCCGCCGCAAATCCGCGCCACGACATCGAACTTGCCCTCAATGTCCAACAGCGCGAACGGCGAACGCACCAACTGCTGATGCAGCTTGTTCGGGAAATAGTCCTCCAACTCGCGGCCATTGATGGTCCACCGCCCGCTGCCCGGCGCCAGACGGACCCGAGCGACCGCTTCTTTGCGGCGCCCGAGAGCCCGGCCAGGCGCGACCAAACTTTGGCCGCGACCAGGCACGTCAGGGGTCTCAGTGGTGTAGAAAGCCGGGGCTTCCTCCTCCGGAGTTTCCAACTCGGTCTCAGTCACATTTCTCCTTCAGTGTCACTTCTCGCTGCCACGATGGTCCGTCTACTGCGCGGCCCGCGCCAGCTCGTAAGCCTGCGGCAGCTGGGCCGCGTGCGGATGGCTGGGACCAGCGTAAATCTTCAGCTTCGCCAGTTGCCCGCGGGCCAGTCGATTCTTCGGCAGCATGCCGCGCACCGCCCGGCGAACCACTTCCTCCGGCCGTTTGGCCATCAGCTCGCCGTAGGTGACGGACTTCAGGCCGCCCGGATAGCCGGAATGCCGGTAGGCCCGCTTCTGCGTCAGCTTGGAGCCCGTCAAGACAACCTTGTCCGCGTTGACGACGATGACGTAGTCGCCAGTGTCGACATGCGGCGCGAAGATGGGCTTGTGTTTGCCTCGCAGCAAAGTCGCGACATGGGTCGCCAGCCGGCCCAGCACCACGTCTTGAGCGTCGATGACGTGCCAGGCCCGCGCCACATGACCGGGCTTTGGGGTGTACGTGCGCACAGTTCTCTAACCTCACTTATTGAAGGGTTTCCATCCCCTCGCGTACCGCCTCAAGACGGGCGTGCGCCAGCCACGGCCAGTGCGCACACGGGACGCTCTAGATTAGCTCCCATTTGCCCCGATGGTCAAAACGAACCGTCACCGCGCTCGCGGACCGGGCGCGTCCCCGGCGGCGCCTCGCCGCCCGCGGCCAATACCGCGGGTCGGCACTGGGCCTGGTTCGGCGCCTGGGCCTGGGCCTGGCGCGATGGCCGCTTCGGCGTGGTACGGACGGGGCTTTTGGGCGCTTGGCAAAACGAGGCAGCGGTTTTATGCGCCCTGGCGAAACGAGGGCGACTTTCTGTGCAAGATCCGGCGGTGAACTCCAAGGTGGGCCCCGGAATGGCCCGCCCAGGACGCATAAAAAGTCGCCCTGGTTTGAGGCGGGTGCACAAAAGATCGCCCTATTTTCGCTGGGCCGCAGCTAGGGCGAAGCTAGTACTACAGCCTGATTTCGGGGTTTGACGTGCGTGTCTGCCGCTGTGGTGGGGCCGCCCGGGGCATGATCATCGTTTGTGAAAGAAATAACCGGCCGCCGGGCGGCTCCTGGTCCTATTGTACGTTCCCGT
>JAITJZ010000048.1 GCA_031278655.1 Bifidobacteriaceae bacterium | reverse complement strand
CTGAAAGGGCTGCCCGAGGCGATCAACGCCGTCTGGGCCGAGGCGATGGTCCAGACGTGTGTGATCCACCTGCTCAGGAACACGTTCAAGTACGCCTCCAGGAAGGACTGGGACGCGATCTCCAAGGCGCTGCGCCCGGTCTACACCGCCGCCACGGTCGAGGCGGCGGAGGAGCGGTGGCTGGAGTTCGGCGAGGCGTGGGGCAAGAAGTACCCGGCGGTGGTCAAGCTGTGGGAGGCGGCCTGGGAGGAGTTCATCCCGTTCCTGGCGTGGGACGTGGAGATCCGCAAGATCATCTGCACCACGAACGCGATCGAGTCGCTCAACGCCCGCTACCGGCGGGCGGTGAGGGCCAGAGGCCACTTCCCGGACTATCCCGCATGCGGGATAGTTCGGGCTACCACGCGTTTGCTGCTATGCCGCGTTTTGCGTGTGTGTGCTGGTGGCGGGGTTTCCGTGGTTGTTTCCGCGGCATAGTTTTCCCGGGCGCTGGTTGACTCTTGGTTGACGACATCTGTCAACTGGAAGGAGCATTTCCATGCCGTCATCATTATCGAGGCCGATGGGCGAGGTGGTTGCCGCCATCATCGGGGTGATGCGCCGCGAGGCGTATGCCGAGTCGTCGACGCGTAGCGCGTCGCGGCTGTTGGCGAGGTTAGAGGAATTCTGCTCGGACAGCGGTGGGGCATATTCTCCGGCTGTTGGGCGCAGATTCGCGTCGGAGGTGGTTGACACCAAGACGGGCCGGCCGATCGGGACTGGGGCGCGTCGGCGCGAGCGTTTGGTGCGCTTGGCTGACAGCTATCTAATGACGGGCGCAGTCGACTTGTCGAAGTGGTCCGAGCCTCCGGTCGGGCCCGCCGCGGCCGGTTCGAGGCGTTTGCTGGCGGATTGGGGGGAGCGGATGTGGCGGGACGGGGTTGGGCCGGGGACCGTCTCGCAGCGCGTCTCCCACGCGCGGCGTTTCCTTGTGTATTTGGAGTCGGCTGGCGTCGGAGGAGTCGACCAGGCGCGGGTCGTTGACGCCGAGGGGTTCTTACGGGTCTTGAGGGCGACGTGCGCGCCCCCGTCGATGCGGGTCGCGAAGAACATGTTGTCGCAGTTCGCGCGCTTCGCGGGCCGGGTTGATCTGGCGGAGTGTTTCGCGCGGGTCGCGGCGCGGCGGAAACGCTCGCCTCTGACCGTGTTGACCGACGCGGAGGTGGCCGCGGTGGGCGCCGCCTGCCGGGCCGCCGACCCGAGAGACGCGGCGATGGTCCTATTGGCGTTGATGACGGGTCTGCGGGGGTGCGACATCTGCGCCATGGAGTTGGAGCACATCGATTGGCGGGCCGGGAGGATCAATATCTTCCAGCAGAAGACCGGCAACTTGTTGACGCTGCCGCTGCCGGCGCCCGCGGGCAACGCCATGAAGCGCTATATCCTCGACGCTCGGCCCGCGACAACGGATCGGCATGTGTTCATAAGGTCCCACGCCCCATATGTCGGGTTGTCTGGGAACGGCGTCCCGCGTCGGGCGCTGGGAAGGGTCTTCGGGGCGGCGGGAGTGGTCCCGCGGCAGCTCGGGACCAGGTTGACCAGGCACAGCCTAGCGTCGAGGATGCTCGCCTCGCGGGTCGCCGCCCCGACCATCGCGGCGGTGCTCGGCCACGCCGATCCGGGCTCGGTCGACGCCTATCTCGACACCGACGCGGAGTCGATGCTCGGCTGCGTGCTGCCGCTGCCTGAGGCGGCCCGGCTGTGAGCGGCCCGGCTGTGAGCGGCCCGGCTGGCGGGGCGGTCGCCGAGATGGCCGCCGCCTATGTCGATTTCAAACGCTCGATGGGCGCGGTGTACGCCCGCGGCGCCCAGTATTTGCGGCGGTTCGGCGCCTATTGCGCGGAACGCGGGCACGGGCGCGTCACGCGGAAGGCGTGCGAGGGTTTTGTCGCTTTAGTGGACGCCGGACGCGTCGGCGCCGACCATAGCTGGTTGTGTTACCTGCGAGGATTCGCCCATTGGGCTCGGCTGCGCGGCGACCCGGAGGCGTGGGCGTTCCCGGTCGGCTACTCGCCTCGCGGGGCCCGTCCCGAGGTTTATCTTCTCGCCGCCGCGGAGGTTGAGGCGTTCTTCGCCGCGGCCGCCGATCTCGACTGCGGGAAGCCCTGGGCGTGGCAGGCGAAAGCGTTCTTCGGCATGATGTGCGCGTGCGGGCTGCGGCCCGGCGAAGCGCGCCGCCTGGCGCGCGGAGACGTCGACGCGCGAGCCCGCACGGTGCTGGTGCGGGACTCGAAGGGGCCGGTGTCAAGGCTGTTGCCGCTCACCGACGAGGTCGCGGCCATGCTTGAAGCCTGCGACGCCGCGAACAACCGTGTGTGGCCTGATCGGTCCGCGTTCTTCGCGTCCTCATCCGGCGGCCCCGTCGGCGCGGGCCGCGTGCCGGAGCTGTTCAACCAGATCTGGCGCGCCGCGGGATTGCGAGTCCCTTCGCGGGAGCCCCGACCCCACGCGTATTCTTTCCGGCACCGGTTCGCCTGCGCGAACATCGAGCGCTGGGCACAGGAAGGCCAAGACGCCGCGGCCATGCTGCCCTACCTCGCGCGGTACATGGGCCACGCCTCGCCCGAGTCGACCGTCTATTACCTGCACATCTCGCCTGACTACCTGCGCCTCAGGGCGGCCGAGTCGCCAGCGTCCGCGTCGCTGCTGCCCAAGGCGGGTTTCGGTGGGTAGGCGGCCGACCGCCCGGAACGACGGGTTCTGGGATGCCGCCCGGGGATTCCTGCGCGACTGGTGCCCCCGGGTGAGGAAGATGTCGCCCGCCACAATCGCGGCGTACAAGACCGGGCTGGAACAATACCTCCGATTCGTGGCCGAGGAACGCGGCACCCCGCGCTCTGACGTCTCCTTCGGCTGCTTCGGACGCGAAAACGTCAAGGCCTACACGGCGTGGATGGCCGACACCTGCGGCCACGCCCCGAAAACAATCCAACTGCGGCTCACGGCGCTCACCTCGTTCCTCGCCTACGCCGCGGACGAGGACCTCACGCTCGCGGCGGTCCGGGACGAGGCGGCCTCTGTCAAACCCCCCAAAGCCCCGAAAAGACCGGTCGATTTCCTCGCCAGACCCGCCACCAGGGCCATCCTCGCCGCCCACGCCGGCGCCACCGCCAAAGCGCGGCGGAACCGCATGATACTGATCTTCCTATACGACACCGCGGCGCGGGTGTCCGAGGTGTGCGGCGCCAGGGTCGGCGATCTGCGCCTCGGGGACGCGCCCTTCGCGGTCCTGCGCGGCAAAGGCGGCAAGACCAGAGCCATGCCCATCATGGCCGAGACCGTCAACCACCTCCGGATCTACCTCGCCGAGTTCCACCCGGCGCCGGACCCCGAAGCTCCGCTGTTCCACAGCCCGAAGAACGGCCGCCCCGGCCCGATCTCACCCGACACCGTCTCGCGGGTGTTGAAACAGGCCGGCGACCTGGCCCGCCCGGACTGCCTGGAAGTGCCAGACCGCCTCCACTGCCACCTGATCCGCAGGACACGCGCGATGGACCTCTACCAAGACGGCGTTCCGCTGCCGCTCATCATGCAGATGCTCGGCCACGAGTCGATGTCCACCACCTCGGCGTTCTACGCCTTCGCCACCCACCAGATGATGGCCGACGCGATCAAAGCCGCCACCCCGCCCGGCCTCGACGAGGCCCCCGAATGGATCAGAAAGGACGTGATCGAAGCGCTCTACGCTCTGTGACACCCGGGAAAACTATGCCGCTGAAACAACCACGGAAACCCCGCCACCAGCACACACACGCAAAACGCGGCATAGCAGCAAACGCGTGGTAGCCCGAACGACACCGCCGCCCTGAAATGCCTCTACCTGGTGACCCGCTCACTGGACCCCACAGGCAAAGGACGCAAACGCTGGATCAACCGGTGGAAGCCAGCGCTGAACGCGTTCGCCATCCGCTTCCCGGGCCGACCAGGCCCGGCGGAGGACAACCAACAATGCCAACCCCCGCCCACCGAATTTGACATAGACCCGCCACGACCCGTGCCCGCTCCGTTCTCAGCGCTTGTTCGCCCAGATGACAGCTCTGGTACTCTACCGCCAAGATCGATAACTAAGAAGGGTGTGATGAAGTCGGTATACCTGTGCGCCACGCCGCGCCACCTCATAATGACCCTGTTGCATTCCCAATCGGCAAACCGTCAGGCCACAATAGTCCTGACGGCGTACTCGGAAGCTCTGTGGAACTTCTTCAACTCGTTGCGGGGAAAGCTCGCGACTTGGGAGGGAGTGTCCGAAGTTCATGTCTTACGCCGCAGGCGTGCTGCCGACTATACCTTTTTGGCAAGGTGGCTCGACCGGCGGTTCATTCGTGACCACCTTGGCTCCTACCGCCTGGTCAATTTCCTCTGGTTACCTCAGAGCTTGGTTTTCGCTTCCCAGTACTTCTTTGCCGCTGCGGATTCAGCGGTGTTCTTAGAGGATGCGCCTACGATGTCGAACGCACTGCCAGAGCAGGGCCTGCGCCGCGCTTTGCGTAAACTCGTTCTTGGCATCGACCATGAATTCTGGACCAGCCCGAAACTCTCCGAAATCTGGGTTTCAAATCCTGACGCTTTTCCGAATTTTCCGCGCGAAAAGATGCGTCGACTTACCGTCGATTTAGCAACAATCTCGCTCGACCAGGCGGCCGTTGACAGGTTACTCACACTTTTCGGGGTAACGATTCACAACTTTCTGGGCCGCAGGCCAGGTGCCCCCGCTGTCCTTGTCCTGGCACAGCCAATCAGTTCATCCGTCGGTCGCGCCATTACGCGGTCAAGTCAAAGGCGCATATTTTCGGCTCTTGCGCAACACTACCACGACTTAGGCTATACGGTACTCTTCAAGCGCCATCCCCGCGACGACCTTGACTACGAACTCGAACCAAGTATAGCCACCCTCCCGCGCTTCCTGCCTTCGGAGATGCTTCGCTTCCTCCCACTGAACCTCGATACTGCGGTGAGCCTTGCCTCAAGTGGGATTCTAGGAACCGGTGCCGTTCGCTCGATCAACGCGGATCCTGCCTTTCCCAGTCACCGCAACCTTTCCCGAACACTCGAAGCCATCCGTGCCTTGCGTTAGCCTCCCAGCCCGGTGCCCGGGCGCCGCGATGGGGTTGCGCGCCCTGGCGCGCAACGGGTCGGGCCGGCACTCGACCTGCTCCTGACAGAAACCCCCAAACAGGCTCTTCGCATTTGAGGGTGTAGTAGGCGTTGGGGCTTCGTCAGATCGGGCTTGGTTGTGCGTGGCGTGGCGGGTCGGCGCAGGTGAGGGCCTTGCGC
>JAITJZ010000033.1 GCA_031278655.1 Bifidobacteriaceae bacterium | reverse complement strand
CCGACTCGCGCGGGGCTTGACCAAACTAGGCAGCGGATCTGTGCACCTCCTTCAATCGAGGGCGACTTTTTATGCATGTTTGGCGGGTCATTTCGCAGCTCACCTTGGAGTTCACCGCCGGATCTCGCACAGAAGATCGCCCTCGTTTCACCAGGGCGCACAGAAGATCGCCCTCGTTTCCGCGAGGGGCCCGCGGCGGCCTAATCGCGCCGCTTTGGGGCGCCGGGGGCCAGCGCCCGGCGCGCCGACGCCGCCAACTGGCGGACAAGGGCGGCGCGCTGGCGCGACCACGCCTTCGGCCCGGCCGCTTGGGCGTCAGCCTCGGTCAGCGCGGCCAAGCCGTCCAGCAGCTCGAGCCGCCCGTCCAATGCCTCAAGCAGCGCCGCCACCGTCTCCGGGTCTGAGGGGTCGCGGCTCGTCGCCAACTGGGCCAACGTCAAATGGTGGCGGATCAGCGTCGTCATATAGGCCGCATCTCCCGGAGAGTAGCCCATCCGGGCGAACAGGGGGCGCGCCAAGAGCGCGCCCAAAGCCGGATGATCGCGCTCACCAGGACGCTTGCCGAGGTCATGGAACAAAGCCGCCACCGCCGTCAAAGCAGGCGGCGCCACACCCAAATCCAGGCCGGCCAAGAGCGCGGCCGCCTCGACCTGGTGGCGGTCAACGGTGTGGCGGTGGAGAGGGTTGCGTTGCACCAGGTTGCGCACCGCCGTCCACTCCGGCCACAGCCGGACTATCAGCCCGGCCTGGTCCAGCGCCTCCCAGACCGGCACAATCGCCTCGCCGGAGGCCAAGAAGGCGCCCAATTGGGCGCGGGCCTCGGCCGGCCACGGCTCGGGCGGCGGCGGGCAGTCGCGCAACCCCAAAGCCGTCAAGGGCTCGAAAGCCAGGCCGGTCGGGGCGGCGACCCGCGCCGCCCGCAACGCCAAGAGCGGGTCCTCGGCCGGGGCCGCCGCCGAGGCGAAAACGATCTCCCCGCCCAGTTCGGCCAAGCCTGGCGCCAGCGGCGTCAGGCGCGGCCCCTGGCGCCGATTGCGCACAAACACCGCCGGCAAGGCCTTGCGCCCAGGCAGGTTGCCGACCGCCCGGCGCAGAGTCGTGTCCAAGCCGTAGGTGACGGAGCGCCCGGCGCGGGCCAGATTGGTCAGGAGCTGATCGGCCGTCAGGTAGGGGTCGAGCTCGCGGGCGGTCTGGTCCTGATCGGCCATCAGCAGCAGGTTGGTGTGCCGGCGCGCCGCCCGTTGGAGGGCGTCGCGGACATCCAGCAGATACTCCCGCGCGCCCTCGAAATCGAGTTCCCGCCTGGGCTTTTCCGCCAGCCACGAGGCCACCACCGCGTCCAGGGTGACGGCGTCTCGCAGCCCGCCGCGGGCCTCCTTGAGGTCGGGTTCGAGCCGGTAGGCCAGGTGGCCGAAGGAGTCCTCACGCTCGGCCACGGAGGCCACCAGTTCCGGGAGGCGTTTGCGCGCCGCCCCGCGCCAGTCGGCCAGCACCGCCGATGCCGCCCGCCCGGCCAGTTCCCCGTCTCCCGCCAGGGGGGCCAGCGACAGCAGCCCGGTGGCCGCGGGCAGGTCGGCGGAGGCGATCCGGCGGCATTCGGCCAGCGACCGGAACGACTGGTCAAGGTCGAAGCCCGCGTCCCAAATGGGATACCAGAGGGTTCGCGCCAGCCGCTCGCGCCGTTGGTCGTTCCAACCGTGGCCCTCGTAGACCACCACCAGGTCCAGATCAGACAGCGGCCCAATGTCGCCGCGCCCCAGTGAGCCGACAGCGCCCAGGGCCACGCCCCCGGCTGCGCTGGCCGGGTCGGCCGCCACGGCGTCCGCCCACAGCTGCCGGCAGGCCGCGCCCAGCAGGGCTGTGCGCAGTTCGCGGCCGCGTTTCGCGGGCGCCCACCAGGCGTCCGCCACCGGGCCCTCGCCCTTCCTGGCCAAGGCGAGGTCCCGGAAGCTGGGGCCAACTTCCGGGACCTCGGGTTCAGATGTGGTCAATAAACCGGCGCCACGAGGAGCGGCTCAGAGCGCGTCCGCGCCCTTGTCCCCGGTCCGCACCCGGACCAACTCCTCGACATCGGTCACCCAGACCTTGCCGTCGCCAATCCGCTCTGTCCGGGCGGCCGAAACTATGGCTTCGACGGCGGGCGGGGCGACGGCATCGTCCACTACGGTCTCTATCTTGATCTTGGGTAGGAGGTCGACCGTGTACTCAGCCCCGCGGTAGACCTCGGTGTGGCCCTTTTGGCGGCCGTAGCCGGACACCTCTGAGACCGTCATGCCGCGCGCGCCGGCCGCTTCGAGGGCGGTCTTGACCGCGTCCAAACGGTGTGGCTGGATGATTCCCGTAACCAGTTTCATCTTTCCTGCCTTTCGGATACTGGTCAGTTGTTGAACCGACCGGAAGTGATGGTCTCATACGCTGTCTCGCCGTGCTCGGCCAAGTCGATCCCGGAGACCTCCTCGGCCTCCGGCACCCGCCAACCGATCGTCGCCTTGATCGCCAAGCCGATGATCCCGGTGATGACGCCAGAGTAGACCACAGCGAAGACCGCGACCGTGATCTGGGTCAACAATTGGGTGATGCCGCCGCCGTAGAAGAGCCCGGCCTTGGCCCCGAGCCAGAGGTTGTTCTCGGTCGCCAGCAGGCCGATCAAGACTGTGCCGACCAGGCCGCCGACCAGGTGGACGCCAACCACGTCGAGTGAGTCGTCGTAGCCGAACTTGTACTTCAGGCCGACCGCCAGGGCGCAGAGCGCGCCCGCGACCGCGCCGATCGCTATAGATCCCAGCGGCGAGACGAAGCCGGCCCCGGGCGTGATCGCCACCAGGCCGCCCACAACTCCGGACGCCACCCCGACGGAGGTCGGCTTGCCGTCTTTGATCTTCTCGGTCGCCGCCCACGCCATCGCCGCCGCGGCCGTGGCCGCGAAGGTGTTGACCCAGGCCAGGCCCGCTTGGTCGTTGGCGGCGCCGGCGCTGCCGGCGTTGAACCCGAA
>JAITJZ010000008.1 GCA_031278655.1 Bifidobacteriaceae bacterium | reverse complement strand
GGCGGCGCAGTAGGCGAGGATCGGTGGATTGAGGTTAAATCCGCAGCCGCGCCAGAGCCGTCTTCAGGTCCGCCGGGTAGTCGGATTCGAGGCGCAGCGCCAGGCCGGTCACCGGGTGGGCCAACTCGAGGGCTTGGGCGTGCAGCCATTGCCGCGTCAGGCCCAGGCGCTGGGCCAGCTTTGGGTCGGCGCCGTAGAACGGGTCGCCGGCCAGCGGGTGCCCCATGGCGGCCAGATGCACCCGGATTTGGTGGGTGCGCCCGGTCTCCAACTCGACTTGGAGCAGCGCCGCCCCGGGGTGGGCCTCCAGGACCTGGTAATGGGTGATGGACGGCTTGCCGCCCTCCACGATGCCGAACTTGAACGCCCCCGGCAGCCGCCCGATCGGCCCGTCGATGGTCCCGCGCAGCGGGTCCGGCAGCCCTTGGGCCAGCGCGTGGTAGGTCTTGGAGACGGCCCGGTCGCGGAACATCTGCTTCAGCGCCGAGTAGGCCGCCTCGCTTTTGGCCACCATCATCAGCCCGGAGGTCCCCACGTCCAGCCGCTGCACGATGCCGCGCCGCTCGCCCGGCCCGCCCCGCGCCAGGGCCACGCCTTGGGCCAGGAGGCAGCCGAGCACGGTGGGCCCCTCCCAGCCGGGGCCGGCGTGGGCGGCCACGCCGACGGGTTTGTCGACCACAATCAGGTCGGCGTCCTCGTAGGCCACCGGCAGGTCGATGACCGGCTCGGCCGGGGGGCTGGCCGGCGCGCCTGGCAGATCGATCTCCAGCAGGGCGCCGGCCACCAGTTTGGCGGACTTGCCGATGGGCGCCCCGTCCAGGCGCACCCGGCCGGCGGCGGCCAACTCGGCGGCGCGGGTTCGAGTCAGCCCGGTCAGGCGGGCCACGGCCGAATCGGCCCGCTCCCCCGCCAGGCCGTCTGGCACCGGCACCAGTTTTTGCATCGCCGTCACCGCCGGGCGCCGTCCAGGCCGACACCCCGGATGACGCCCACCACCATCAGGACCATGGCGCCAACTATGGCGATGTCCGCCACGTTGCCGACAAAGTAGCCCGCGTAGTCGATGAAGTCGACCACATGGCCGCGCCCGAAGCCGGGCGCCCGGAACAGGCGGTCGGCCAAGTTGCCCGCCGCCCCGGCCGCCAGCAGCCCCAGGGTCGCGGCCCAGGCGCGCGATTGGACGCGGCGGCCCACCCAGGCCACCGCCACCACCACGCCCGCCGCCAAGATGGTGAAGGCCCAAGTCAAAGACTCGCCCAGGGAGAAGGCCGCGCCCGGGTTGCGGACCAGGCGCAGTTCGAGCCAGCCGGCCAGCACGGGGACCACTTGGCCGCCTGCCAGTTGGCGCACCGCGATCACTTTGGTGATCTGGTCGAGCGCGAAGGCGACGGCGGCGATCGCCGTGATCGCAACCAGGCGTCCGCGCCCGGGCGGCGTGGCCGGCAGCGGGGCGGGGGCGCCCGTCGAAGCCTGAGTCATCCGGCCAGCCTAGCCCCCGCCGGGCCAGGTCAGCTCCGGCCCAGAGGCTCCGAGGCGCCCTTGTCCACCGGCGAGCCGTCGATGTCCGAGAGCAGGTTGTTGAGGTAGGTCCGCAGGCGCGTGCGGTAGTCGCGCTCGAAGATCCGCAGGCCTTCGATCTCGCGCTCGAGGTCCGCCTGCTCCTGCTCGAGCCGGGCCTTGGTGCGGGCCGAGACCTCCTCCGCCTCGCGCACAATGCCCGCCGCCTTGGCCTTGGCCTCCGAGAGGATCTGGTCGCCTTCCTCTTGCCCGGCCAGCACGTATTGGTCGTGCAGTTTGCGGGCCAGCGCCAGCATGCCGGTGGCGGACTCCTCCTCGGGCGCCGCCGGCGGCGCGGCCGCCAGGCTGGCGCCGGGCGCTGGCGGCGCGGGGGCCGGGGCCGGCGCCGGGGCGGGCGCGGCCGCCGGGGCCACCACAGCCACCGGGGCCACCGGGACCGGCGCGGCCACCGGGGCCCCTGGGGCCGCCGCGAGGGCGCCGCCCGCCTCAATTTGGGCGATGCGCGCCTCGGCGGCCGCCAGCTTGCCTTTCAGCTCTTCGTTCTCCGAGGCCAGGGTCCGCATGGACAAGGCCACCTCGTCGAGGAAGTCGTCGACCTCCACCTGGTCGTAGCCCTCGCGGAACTTTGTGGTTTGGAAAGCCTTCAGAACCACATCGTCTGCAGTCAGTTGCGCCATGTCTCCCACCTATTTCAGGATCTCTCAAGCCCCACTTGAGGCTTCCACACCTACCCACGTTAGCCGATCCTGGGCCGATTGCCGCACTCTCGAGCCAAGATTCGCCCATGTCGCCCGAATAATCATGCGTTTTGCGGCTTCGGCGGGGCTCAAAACCGCCTCCGGCAGCCCCTCCGGGCTTAGGGGCGGTCCAAGCTGGGCCCCCGCTGGCCGCCGCCCGCGGCCGATTTGGACCATAGCCCGCTGTGGTAGTAGCTTGCCAGCTAGTCACCCCCTAACGGATCGAGTCTTGAGCATGGGAGCCAGTGCGCCGTCGCTGTCTGGAACGTCTCTCGGGGTTATGGCGCGCGTCCGGGCGGCGATGCCGCACCTGTCCAAGTCGATGCTGCGCATCGCCCAGTTTTTGACCACCAACCCGCAGGCGGTGCTCGACTTGCCGGTGGACGAGTTGGCGGTGGCGGCCCAGACCTCGGCGGCGACTGTGACGCGGTTTTGCCAGCTCTTGGGCTACTCGGGCTACCGCGCCCTGCGCATCAGCGCGGCCGCCGATGCCGGGCGGTCGACTTTGGTCGAGCCGTGGACGCGCGAGGCGGGGCAGATGTTCGACCCCCGCGATTCCCCGGCCGATATTGTGCGCAACCTTCTGGCCGCCCGCCTCTCGGTGCTCCAGGCGGCGGTCGACTTGCTCGATGTCGCCGCCGTCGAGCGGGTGGCCAAGGCCGCCCGCCTGTCCCGCCACATCGACATCTACGGGGTCGGCGGCAGCGGCATGGCGGCGGTCAGCCTGCAGCGCAGCCTGTACCGCATCGGCTTGAACGCGCACGCTTGGACCGAGGTGCATTTGGGCTTGGCCTCGGCGGCGCTGTTGGACAGGCAGTGCCTGGCGGTGGCGTTGTCCAACTCCGGCAAGACCCGCGAGACGGCCGAGATGGTCTCGCTGGCCCGCAAGCGCGGCGCGCTCAGCGTGGCGCTGACCTCGGACCCCTTGTCGCTGGTGGCGCAGGCGGCCGAGGTGCACATTCAGACCAGCCCGTCTGACGACTACCTCCAGCCGGGCGAGTTGGCGGCCCAGGCGGGCCAGTTATTCGCCATCCACGCGCTGTACATGCTGGCCGCCCGGGACGACCCGGGCCGGGCCGAGCGGGCGCTGTCGCTGACGGCGGCGGCGGTGGTGGACCACCGCCCGGATTCGCGCCGACCGGCCCGCCCCCAGGCCGAAGGCTGACCAGAGCCCGCCGGCCCCGCGCCCGGGCGGGGCGGGCGGGGGCATTTCGTTACCAAGTGGAGACCTCAGCGGCTTGACAGCGCCCCAGAATGTAAGTAGTTTTCATCTCGAAGTCGAATCACTGCAAGATTAGACCGCATGGATCGCCAGCGAGAGAAAGGGAACGTTCCCTATGACCTTTGTGTCTGACT
This sequence comes from Bifidobacteriaceae bacterium, assembly GCA_031278655.1. Lineage (GTDB taxonomy): Bacteria > Actinomycetota > Actinomycetes > Actinomycetales > WQXJ01 > JAIRTF01. The sequence goes on along the minus strand of JAITJZ010000008.1, from coordinate 2,250 downwards.
TTTCCGACAGCGTCAGCCTCCGGCTGCGCGCGATCGACCAGTTCGCCGAGGCGGGCGGGCTCGACCGGGCGATCGACCTGATGGTGGCCGGCATCGACGGCGACGGCTTGCTCCAGGCCTTCGGCACCGGGCACTCGGAGGCGTTCGCGATGGAGATAGCCGGGCGCGCGGGCGGGCTGATCCCCTCCCACGCGATCAGGCTGAGGGACCTGGTGCTGCTCGGCGGGCGCGAATTGTCAAGCCTTGACGCCGCCGAGACCGAGCGAGACCCCTCAATAGCCGATCAACTGTATGAACTATACGACATCCGCCCCGCCGACGTCTTCCTGATCGCCTCGAACTCCGGCGTCAACGGCTCCGTCGTCGGCGTCGCCCTCAGAGCGCGCGCCGAAGGCCACCCGGTGATCGCGGTGACCAGCCTGGAGCACTCCGGCCGGGTCGCCTCGAAGCACCCCAGCGGCCTGAAGCTGAGCGACATCGCCGATGTCGTGATCGACAACCGCGCCCCCTACGGCGACGGCGCCCTGGCCTTGGCCGGCGGCCTGAGGGCCGGCGCCGTCTCGTCGATCACCGCGGCCTACATAGCCCAACTGCTCACCATCGGGACGGCGCAGCGCTTCGTTGACCGCAGCGAGACGCCGCCCCTGTACCTGTCGGCCAACACCCCCGAGGGCGACGGCCACAACTCCGCCCTGGAAGCGCGCTACGGCGCCCGCATCAAGGCCTATGCCTCCGCTTCCGCCAAATAACCGACTGCAATGGTCCCCAATGAAAGGAAACACTGGTGAAAACGACTAATTCAGGCTTCCGCGGCAGAACTGGCAGGCGAGCCCTGACCGCCGTCCTGGCGGCATCGCTGGTCGCCCTGGCGGCCTGCGGCTCCCCCGCCTCCGAATCCCCCGAATCCCCCGAATCCCCCGCCGCCGGCGCGGCCGACAACCCCTTCGGCGTGGCGGAGGGCTCGGCCATCGACGCGGTGGTGTTCGATGGCGGCTACGGCACCGACTACGTGGGCTTCGCCGGCGACCTGGTGGCGGCCAAGGTGCCCGGGGTGACGGTCTCCGTCTCGCCCTCCACCGCCATCGCCCAAGAGCTCCAGCCGCGCTTCGTGGCCGGCGACCCGCCCGACTTGTTCGCCAACGACGGCACCGGCAACATCCCGACCGCCACCATCTTGGACCAGCTGGCCACCATGGACGACCTGTGGGACGCCACCAACTACGACGGCGTCAAGGTCTCCGAGGCCGTCTTCCCCAGCGTCAAGGTCGACGGCACCATCGACGGCAAGTTTGTCCAGATGCCGTATGTCATGACGCTGGTCTCGCTGTGGTACTCGGCCTCGCTGTTCGAGGAGAACGGCTGGACGCCGCCCAAGACCTGGGACGAGATGCTCGAGCTCGGCGCCAAAGCCAAGGAGAAGGGCCTCTACCTGTTCACCTACGGCATCGAGGCGGCCTCCTACTGGCAGTGGATGCTGTGGGACTCCGCCGCCAAGGAGGGCGGCATCGAGGTGGTCGAGGACATCATCAACCTCAAGCCCGGCGCCTGGTCGAACCCAGTGCTGGTCGAGGTGTACAAGAAGATGGAACAGGCCATCAAGGCCGGGTACTTTGTGCCGGGCGGCTCCGGCACCCAGTTCACCCAGGCCCAGACGCAATGGAGCAGCGAGCAAAAGGCGCTGCTCTATTATTCCGGCAGCTGGATCGAGAACGAGATGAAGGACGCCACCAAGGAGGGCTTCGAGATGACCGCCTGGCCCGCCCCGACTCTGAGCGCCAACTCGGCCATGCCCTTTGAGACCGTCCAGGCCGGCGCCGGCGTGCCCTACCTGGTCCCGGCCGAGGCCGCCAACGCGGCCGGCGGCAAGGAGCTGCTGCGGGCCATGCTGTCCAAGGAGGCGGCGACCAACTTCTCCAAGACCAAGCTGGCCCCGACCATCGTCAAGGACACCGTCCCGGCCGACGGCTTCGGCTCAACCGCCCTGGCCTCGACCATGTCGACCATGGAGGCGGCCGGCGCCAACATGTTCAACTGGGTGCTGGCGGGCAAGTCCGGCAGCTACTACGGCATCGACGAGTCCGTCGCGCTGATCCAGTTCCTCGACGGCAAGATCACCGCCGAGGACTATCTGGCGACCGTCCAGGAGATGTACGACGCGGTGGCCAACGACTCCTCGGTCGAAAAGGTCACCTTCGATCTGGGCTGATGACTAGTCTCGACCAAGCGGCGGCGGCCCGCCCACCCCGGCGG
>JAITJZ010000119.1 GCA_031278655.1 Bifidobacteriaceae bacterium | reverse complement strand
ACCAAACCCGAGGCGTACATCGGCGCCGGCTACGGCCTGAAAACCTTGAAGTACGGCAAAACCCGCAACCCCGCCGCCGTCGACCACAAAACGCTCCCACCCCCCACCCAGCTGACAAGCGAGCAGGGCCTGCCCGGTGGGCGTTGATCCCGCAGCAGCGAACCTGTCAGCGGTCCAGATCGCCGCTGGCGGGTTCCCGGTGGGATTGGACCCGCGGGGCAGGATCATTTTCCCAGACGAGGCTTTGGCGGACCAAGGCGACGCTTGGGCGACAAAGATGCGTCAGCCGCCTTGGCACCCTGAGTCGGCGCGTTTCGCCCGCATCTCGGCGGGCCTCAGCGGCTTGGCCGCGTTGACCCACGACGGCCAGGTCTATTACCTCAATAACTCGGACGCCGTTCCCCCGAATCCGCCGGTGCGCGGGCTGCTTCCGTTTCCCGCCGAGGCCGCGATCATCGATGTGGCCATGGGCTTTGACTTCGTGGTGGGCTGCTCGCAGGCGGGTCTGGTCTACGCGGTGCGCATAGTCCGCCGGCCCTTGGGGGGAGGCTACCTAGAGGAGGTGGCGCAAACGGAGGCAGTCGAGCTGCCGGGGGCGGCGCGGGCCGTGGCCGTCGCAGCCGGTTACAGTCATTGCGCGGCGTTGGACTCTGATGGTCTGATCCACACATGGGGGTCGAACAAGTCCGGGCAGTTGGGCGACGGCACAAGGACCAACCGGGACTCGCCCGGGCGGGCGACGGCTTTCCCGGAGAACGATCCCGCCGTCGAGGTCCACGCATCTCGAGCCTGCACCACAGTGGTGACCGCGTCAGGGAGGGTCTTGCAGGTCGGCGCGTTGATAGCCGAGCGCAGGAGGGCCGCCCCGACCCTGCAGGCGTGTCCGGGGGCGCGGGCGCCGGGGTTTCCGAGGGGAACCAGGGTGACGACCATGGCAGTCGGCGAGGGGCACTGTTTGGCACTGGTGGACGATGGCGCCGTCTACGCCTGGGGCGACAATGGGGCTTGGCAATTGGGTTGCGACGCGCAGGTCAGATGGTCCGCGCGCCCACGGCTTGTGTCCGGTTTGCCGTCAGACCGACAGGTCGCGCAGCTCGCCGCCGGCACTCAGTTCTCGCTCGCCTTGGCCGCTGACGGCTCCGCCTGCGCCTGGGGCTGGAACGAGGAGGGCTACCTGGGCATTCGGTCCGGCGGCGATTACCAACGCCGTCCCGCCAGAGTCCACTGGACCACCTGAGGGCTGGCCCCGCGGCGCGCAGCTGGACCAGCCTGGCCAGGGTGGCCGTCGCCGCTGGCGATCAACCAGCGACTTCTGTGCGACCCGGCGGCGCCGGGCGGGGAATGTTGGTCTCGATGGAACCGGGCGCGGGGAATGTTGGCCTCGGCGCCGGAGGGCGGCATTCGCGCCTGCGGGGGTTTTTGTATAGACTCCTAACTAACTACTTTGAGACCAGCCACGAACGCAGAAACGAGTCATTGTGGACACTGCTCCAACCGCCGCGTCTAAGCCAATCAGCACGCGCCCGGTCGGCGTCATCTTGGCCGGCGGCGATCCGCTCTCGCGCCAGTTCCTGCTCCGCCAATTGGGCGACCAGCCAGTCATCGATCACGTCATCGCCGCCACCGTCGCGGTCGTGGCGCCGTCCGACCTGAGCATCGTGCTCAGCCCGGATGACCATGACCTGCGTCAACACCTCGGGACGCGCCAGACCATCGCCTACCAAGCCGAGCCGCTGGGACCGGCGGACGCGGCCCGGGCCGGGCTCGACGGCATCGGACAAGAAAAGCCCGACGGGATCGGACAAGAAAACCTGGTGCTGATCGTCTCCGGCGACCTGCCGCTGCTGCGGCCGGCGTCCCTGCGCGGACTGGTGACACGGCATCGGCTGAAAGGCGCGGACCTGTCGCGGCTGACGCTGGACGGGCGGGACGTGGGCGCGTACATCGCCGGCGCGGCCACCTGGCGCGACCTGCTGCGCGGCGCCGGGCGGGGCGACCTGACCGGCCGGGGCTCGCTGACGCGGATCGTGGACGGGGCGGCCGCGCGCGGCCTCAAGACCAGCCAGTACCAGATCATCGACCCGGACGAGGTCCGCGACATCAACACCCAAGAGGACCTGGCCGTCGCCGCAGACATCCAACTCAAACGGCTGTTCGCACCACAGCACGCGGTCGAATCGGGCCGGATCGCCTTCGGCACCGGCGGCTGGCGGGCCAAGATCGGCGAGGCGTTCACCATCCACAACGTCCGCCGCCTCAGCCAAGCCCTCGTCGGCGAAGTCGTCACGGCGGGCGCGGAACGGCAAGGCGTGGTCATAGGCGGGGACCGGCGCTTCCTCTCGCGCGAGGCGGCCGAGGCCGCGGCCGAGGTCTTCGCCGGCAACAACGTGGCCGTCGCGCTCCTGCCCGGCGACGTGCCGACGCCGCTGGTGACCTTCGCGGCCCCGCACCTGGGCGCGCACTACGGCCTGGTCTTCACCGCCAGCCACAACCCGCCGCAGTGGAACGGGCTGAAGGTCTTCCGGGCTGACGGGTCGCTGCCCCTGGCAGCCGAAACCGACCGCTACGAAACCGAAGCCAACGCCCTGACCAGGGATGACATAGTGGCGACCGACCTGGACGCGGCCCGGCGGGCGGGTTTGGTCCGGGAAGTCGACCTGACCGGGGCGTACATCGACGCCATCGAGACGATCGTGGACATCGGCGTCATCCGCGCCAACCCGCTGAAAGTCCTGGTCGACCCGATGTACGGGACCTCCCAGTTGACGCTCGGCGCCATCTTGACGGACGCGCGCTACCGCGTCGACTTCATCCATGAGCGCCACAACCCACTCTTCGGCGGCCGCTCGCCGGCGCCGGACCAGGCGGCGCTGACCGCGCTGATGGATTTGGTCCGCTCCGGCCCCTACGACCTGGGCCTGGCCACGGACGGCGACGCCGACCGCATCGCCATAGTCGACCAGGACGGCCGCTACATCTCCACCAACGACCTGCTGCTGCTGCTCTACTGGTACCTCCACGAGGTCCGCGGCGAGCGCGGCGGCGTGGTCCGCAACATCGCCACCACGCACCTGCTGGACCGCCTGGCCGCGCACTTCGGGGAGGCGGCGTTGGAGGTGCCGGTCGGTTTCAAGCACATCACCAAAGGGATGTCCGATGTCGCCGCCCTCCTTGGCGGGGAATCTTCCGGTGGGCTCACCATCAGGGGGCACATCCTGGGCAAGGACGGCATCTTCGCTTGCGCCCTGGTGGTCGAGATGCTGGCCCGCACCGGCCGACGGCTGTCCGACCTGCTGGACGAGGTCCACGCCATCACCGGGCGGCTCTATGGGGTCGAAGCCTCATTGCCGGCCACGCCGGACATGCGTTTGGCGGTGCCCCGGCGCTTGGCCGCCGCCCCGCCCGCCGAGTTGGCCGGGGCGGCCGTGACACGCCTGGACCTGGCCGACGGCTTCAAGTTCTACCTGGCCGACGGCTCCTGGGGGCTGCTGCGCTTCTCCGGCACGGAGCCGGTGCTGCGCGTCTTCGCGGAAGCGACCAGCCCGGAATTGGCCGCCCGCCTGGCCGAGGATCTGTCCGCGCTGGCCAAGGGGGCCTGAGGCGATGCGTTACGGACATTTTGACGAGGCGGCCCACGAATACGTCATCGACCGGGTCGACCTGCCCGCGTCCTGGATCAACTACCTGGGCGCCAAGGACATGTGCACGGTCATCAACCAGGTGGCCGGCGGCTATTCGTTCTACCGCTCCTCGGAGCGGGGGCGCATGACCCGCTTCCGGCCCAACGGCGTGCCGAAGGACCGCCCCGGCCACTATCTCTATCTGCGCGACCGCGCCGACGGCGACTATTGGTCGTGTTCGTGGCAGCCGGTCGGAAAACCCTTGGACTGCCCGGAGCGCCCGGCCTCTCACCGGGCGCGGCACGGATTGGGGTATTCGGTTTTCGAGTCGAATTACCGCGGGATTGAGGCGTCGCAGAAAATCTTCATCCCTGTGGACGAGCCCGTCGAAATCTGGGACGTGACCGTCGCCAACCGCACGGATTCCGTCCGCGAATTGGACCTGTTCGGTTATGTCGAGTTTTCCTTCCACAATGTTTTGATCGACAATCAGAACTTCCAGATGTCTTTGTATTCGGCGGGGGCGGACTACGCCGACGGCGTGATCCAAGACGATTTCTATTACGAGCCTTGGACCTATCATTTCTTCACCGCGACCATGGACCCGATCGGGTTCGACTGCCTGCGTGAGAGTTTTGTGGGCCCCTGGCATTCGGAGGCCGATCCTTTGGCCGTGGTCCGAGGCGCTTGCACCGGTTCGAGTGGCACCACCCAAAACCACTGCGGTGCGTTGCAGCACTCGATCCGGCTGGCCCCGGGCGAACAGGTGCGGCTGGCCTATTTGCTGGGCTACGGCGGCCGCGCCGCCGGCGCCGCGCTGCGGCGGCGCTACGGCGCTGAGGGCGCGGTCGACCAGGCCTTCGACGCCCTAACCGAGCACTGGGGAAGCCGGCGGCGGCGGCTGACGGTGGCGACGGCATCGGCGGATATGAATCTGCTCCTGAACGACTGGACCATGTACCAGGCGGAGACCTGCGTGGTCTGGTCGCGGTTCGCGTCCTTTGTCGAGGTCGGCGGGCGCACCGGCCTGGGTTACCGCGACACCGCCCAGGACCTGATGAGCGTGCCGCACACCAACCCGGCGGCGGTCGAACGCCGGATCATGCAATTGCTGCGCGGCCAAATGTCCGCCGGCTACGGCCTGCATCTGTTCGACCCGGAATTGTTCGCGGAGAACACCCGCCCGGACATACCGGTCGGCGTCAAATTGCCGACGGTGGTGCCAACCTCGAATTACGAGCAATTGCACGGCCTGGAGGACGCCTGCTCGGACGACCATCTCTGGCTGGTGCCCTCGACGCTGAATTACGTCAAAGAGACCGGCGACCTCGATTTCCTGGACCGGGAAGTGGCTTTCGCGGACGCGGGCTCCGCCACCGTTTATCAGCATCTGCTGCGGGCGGTCGAATTCACGGCCGCCCACTTGGGGGCGAACGGGCTGGCCCAAGGGCTGCGCGCGGACTGGAACGACTGCCTCAACCTGGGCGGCGGCGAATCGACGCTGGTGACCTTCCTGCACGTGTGGGCGGCCCGCGAGTTGGCGGGCGCCGCCCGGTGGCTGGGCCGCGACGGCGACGCGCGGCGCCTTGACGCGGTCGCGGCGGCGTCCGCGGACGCCGCCAACCGCGCCGCTTGGGACGGGGACTGGTACCTGCGCGGCTACACGGCTGAGGGCCGGCCGATCGGCTCGGCCCGTTCTGATGAGGGCAAACTGTTCCTGGAACACACGCCTTGGGCTGTCATCTCCGGCGCCGCCCCGCGCGCACGCGGCCTGGCCGCCATGGACGCGGTCTGGGCGCGACTGCGCTCCCCCCACGGAACGCACCTGCTGTGGCCCGCCTACACCCAGGTGGACGACTCGATCGGCTACGTGACCAGGGTTTATCCCGGCGTCAAAGAGAACGGGTCGATCTTCTCGCACCCGAACGCGTGGCCGATCATCGCCGAGGCGATGCTGGGGCGCGGCGAGCGCGCCTGGGAGTATTACCGGACCATGGCCCCGAGCCGCTTCAACGACCAGGCCGAGGTCCGCCGGGCCGAGCCCTACGCCTACTGCCAGTTCATCTACGGCCGCGACCACGCCCTTTACGGCCGGGCTGAGAACCCGTGGCTGACCGGCACGGCCGGTTGGATGTACACAGCCGCCACCCAACACATCCTGGGCGTGCGCCCCGACTGGGATTGCCTGGTGGTGGACCCGTGCGTGGACCCGGCCTGGGACGGTTTCAGCGTCACCCGCCAATGGCGGGGGGCGACCTACCGGATCGAGGTGGCCAACCCGCGCCACGTCTCGGCCGGGGTGGCCGAGGTCCGCCTTGAGGCCGCCGGTTCGCCGGAGGCGCTGGACCTCGCGCTTGACCCGGTCCTCGACCCGGCCACCGGGCGGCGCATCGCCCGCCTGCCGCTGGCACGCGCCCTGCCCGGAACGCCGAACGAGTTGACCGTCCACGTCACACTCGGTTAGCCGCCGCGCCCGGGGCCGCATGACCACCAGCCGCGCCGGCGGCTAAACAGCGGCGGCGAGCTGACCTGGGGGAACACCGCCTGCCCCGCGCCGGGCGCGGGTGGGTGAGCGGCGGTCAGCCTTTGACGGCGCCGGCGACCAGGCCGGAGGTCATGCGGCCCTGGACCAGCACGAAGAAGACGATCACGGGCACGGCCACCAGGGTCGAGGCGGCCATCACCTGACCCCAGTCGATCTCGTGCTGGGAGGACTGCTGGATGAACCCGCGCAGCCACAGCGGCAGGGTCTTGGTGTCGCCTTGCAGCAGCACCAACGCGACGGTGAACTCGTTCCAGGCCTGCAAGAAGGCGTACACGCCCGAGGCCACCAGCCCGGGGGCCAGCAGCGGGAAGGTGATGCGGAAGAAGGCCCCGGTGCGGGACAGGCCGTCGACCATGGCCGCCTCCTCCAGATCGGCCGGGATGCCGGCCACGAAGCCGCGCAACATCCAGACGGTGAACGGCACCACCGCCGCCACATAAATGATCGACACGCCGATGACCGTGTTCAGCAAGTTGAGCGACCGGATCATCGAATATTGGGCCAGGAACAAACCTTCGGCCGGGAGCATCTGGATGAACAGCACCGCCAGCACAAAGGACTTGCGTCCCCGGAATTTGTACCGCGAAATGGCCAGCGCCGCCAGGAACGCGAACAACAATGTGAAGAACACCGTTATCAAAGTGATGACCAGGCTCATTTTGAGGGCCGCGCCGAAGTCTCCCTTCGAGAGCACAAGTTTGAAGTTCGTCAACGACCCGCCGAAGGGCAAGAAAGTCGGCGCCGATGCCGTCAGCTTGGTGTTCGGCAGGAAAGCCGAGTTAATCATCCAATAGACCGGGAAAACCCAGATCAACGCGACCGCCAAAGCCCCGGCCGAGGCCGCTATCCGGCCGGCGCGGCGAATCCAGCCCGCCATCAGATCGCCTCCTGTTTAATCAGCGAGCGCACATACGGCCAGGCCGCGATCACCGTGATGATCAAGACGAACACGGACATGGCGGCGGCCATGCCGAACTGGTTCGCGCCCACGCCCTCGCGGTAAATGTAGGTGCCAAGCAAGTCGGTTTGATTCGGGAACGAGCCCCGGTCCTGGAGCATCCTGATTTGGGTGAAAACCCGCAGGTCCCAAATGATCTGCAGCAGCAGCACAATCATCAGCACCGGGCGCACCAGCGGCATGATGACGCGCGTGAAACGCTGCCACCAATTCGCGCCGTCCAATTGCGCCGCCTCCAAGACCTCCCCGGACACTTGGGTCAGACCGGCGTAGACGGAGAAGGCCACGAACGGGACCGACATCCAGACAATGATGACCGTCGCCACCGCGTAGAAGGAGAGCGGGCTCTCCAGCCAATTGTGATGCCAGTACTGTTCGGCGCCCAATTGAATGGCCAGCCAATTGACCGTGCCGTGATTCCAATCGAACAGCCAATTCCAAACCGTCATCACCGCCACCACGGGCATGGCCCAGGCCAGCAGCAGGCAAATCTGCAAGATCAGGCGCACGGCCTTGGGCACCGCGTTCATCAGCAACGCCAGCCCCGTCCCGACAGCGACCGTCAAGAACGCGTTGACCAGGCAGAACGCCACCGAGCGGACCACAACCAGCCAGGTCTCGGAGGTGGTGACAATCTTGATGTAATTGTCGATCCCGGTGAACTCGGCCTCCGCGCCGAACTGCTGGGCCAGGCCGAATTCCTTGAAAGAGGTCAGAAACTGCCAACCGACCGGGTAAGCCAGGGCCACCAGCAAGATGCCGACCGCCGGAGCGATCAGCAGATACGGCGCCCAGGCCCAGCGGCGGCCGCGAGTGGTCCGCCTGGCTGGGCGCGCGGCATCGGCGGCGGTCGCTGGGGCTGGCGGCGTGATCGTCGTCATGGCAACAAACTCCTCCGACTCTTGAAATGCTTGGGGGATGTGGGGGCGTCCAGGCCGCCAACTGGCCGGCGGGCCTGGACGCCCCGACGGTTCAGCCGTTCAGCAGCGGCGTGATTTTGGCGTCGTATTCCTTCGCCAGGGCGGCGATGTCTTCACCTTGAGCCACCTTGCCGAAGAATTCCTCGAGGTAGCCGGAGGCCTCAACGGCCGCCCAGCCCGGCGCCGCCGGCGTCAGCTTCGAGTTCAGCGCCGAGTCGATCAGCGCCTTGGCGAACTCGTCCGTGCCCAGAGAATCAACGAATTGGCTGTTGGCGGGGCCAAGGCCGGCGCCGCCGAGCAGTTTCTGATACTCCTCGGAGAAGATGATCCGCAGCAGGGATTTGGCCTGCTCCGGGTTCTGAGTCTTGGCCGAGATGCCGATGTTCGAGCCGCCGGCGAACACCGGGGCCGGGTTGCCGTCGTTGCCGGGCAGCGGGAAGACGCCGAATTTGGCGGGATTCCATTCGCGCACGATGACGCCGCCGTCGTTGCGCTGCGGTTGGCCGTCCTCGCCGATCACCGGGTCGCCGATGGACCAATGCGCCCAGCCCGGCGCCATGATGGTGGCGGCGTTGAGGGCGGTGGAGGTGACGGACTCGTCTTCTTCGGCGGCCTCGTCGGTGTCGTTGATGTAGAGCCAGGGGCTTTGGTCCTTGGCGTCCACGGGCGCCATCGAAGCCTTCAGGTCAATGGTTTGGAGTTGCTGCAGACCCTTGACGGTGTTCGGGTCGGAGAGGGTCGAGACCCACTCGTTGCCTTCTTTCTTGGCGATCTCGCCGCCGTTGGCGAAGACCCAAGAGATGCCGTTGCGCCAGTCGGCGCCGCCCAGGAAGAAGCCAGAGAAGTCCTTGATCGCGCGCGGGTTCTTCTCGGTCAGGGTCACCACGGCGGCGTTGAACTCATCCAGCGTCTTGGGCAGCGCCACGCCGGCTTCCTGCCAAACGTCCACCCGGTAGAACATGTAGCGCGAGCCGAAGTAGTACGGCAGGGTGTAGTTCTTGCCGTCGACGGCGCCGACCTCGACAAATGACTGCAACAGGTCGCCGCCGCCGAGTTCTTCATACATGTCGGTGACGTCCATGAAGGCGCCAACGTTGGTGAAAGTCGGCGATTGGGTGTTGCCGACCTCGACCACGTCGGGGGTGTTCTTGGCGTCCGGCATGGCGGTCGAGAGCTTCGGCACCAGATCGCCCCAGTCGATCGTCTCGATCTTCAGCGTCCAGCCCGCATTTTCCTGCTGGAACTGGTCCGCCAAGTATTTGCGCAGGTCATCATTGGTGTCGTTGCCCGCCAGCCACAGGGTCAGCTCCTTGTCGCCATTGGCGGCGGCTTTGCCGCCGCCGTTGCCGCTCTTTGTCTCAGCGCCTGGTGTCAGGCCACAGCCGCTCAGGGCCAGGGCCGCGGCGGTCATCAATGCCGCCAGTCCGGTCAGTTTCTTCACTCCCAGTCATCCTTTCTCAATGGTGGCGCCGCCAGCCAGGGCGGCGCGCCTTGTGGTGCCTTGGCTTCAGCTCAGGCCCAGGCGTTCCGCGAGCACCAGGCTCCCGGCGCCAAGCAGAGCCGCGTCAGCGCCAAGTTTGCTGAGGCGAACGTCTAGATCGGCCATGATCTGCGGCAGCAGCCGCGCTTCCAGGCCAGACCGGATGGCCGCCAGCACCTCAGGGGTGACAAGTCCCCTCGGGTCGGCGAACACCAGGTCGCTGAGGTTGAACGCGGAGACGATCGGCCCGAGGACGGCGGCCGTCGACTCTCCGATTCTGGCCAGCGTGGCCGCTTCCAGCGTCGCCGCGGGCGGCGCGGCGGCGACCAGCGTGGCCGCGGGCGTTTCGGGCGGGATTGGCTGGCCGCTCACGGCCAGCGCCGCGTCCGCGCTGGGACGCTCGGGTCGCGTCGGCTCGCCGCCGCCGGCGGCGAGGCCCGCGTCCGCAGATTGGTGGTGACGGGCAACTTCGCCCCAGTCGCCCGCCACCAGCTTGTGGTCGTCCGCCGCTTGGGCGTCGACTCCAGTCTCTTGTCGCGCCTGCGTCTGCGCAGGTTCGCCGCCGCCGAGGACGCGGCGGTTGAGGACCGTCTCGAGGCAGCCCCGCCGTCCGCAGGTGCACGGCTCTCCCCCGGCCATGGCCGGGATGTGCCCGATCTCCCCGGCCGCGTAGGACGGTCCCAGCAACAGCACGCCGTCCAACAGGATGCCCGCGCCCAGGCCGTCTGTCAGGGAGACTTCCATCAGCCCTTGGGCGCCGGCGCCGGCGAAGGTGAATTCGGCCAGCGCCCTCAAGTTGGCGTCGTTGCCGACGAAGATCGGGGTTTCGGCCGCGGCCGCGGTCGGGGCTTCGGCCGCGGCTTCGGCTTGGTCTGGGCGTTGGCGCGAGACGCCGCGCGAGCCGGCCAGCGCGCCGCCGGGCAGACCGCCAAGCAGACTGCGCCGCAGGCGGTCGCGGAGCAGGCTGGGCAGGGCGACCTGGTGCCATTCGTAGTCCTTGGCGTAAATGACCAGGCCATCGGGCCTGACCACGCCCGGGGCGGCCACGCCCACGCCGAGCAGGCGGGCCTCGCCGACTTGGTCCATGAGGGAGGCGAGCACCGCCGCAGCATGGTCAAGGACGGCTTCGCCGGTGGCGCCGCCGGTGGGGCGCGCGGCCCGCGCCCGGATGTCGCCGCGCAGGGTCATCAGTGCGCCCCTGGCTTGGCTGATGTCGCTGAGGTCGAGGACGGCAATGACGTGGCCGTCCGAGTTGATGTCGATGAGGTTGGCGGGTTTGCCGACGCGCGCCTCGGCGCGGGCGCCGAGTTCCGCGATCAGCCCCTCCAGGTGCAATTCCGCCACCAGGTCGGAAATGGTCACGCGGGTAAGGCCGGTGCTTCGGGCCAGTTCGGCCCGCGACAATGGACCGGCGTGGAAAAGGGAGCTGAGCACCAAGGCGCGGTTGTGAGTCCGGGAATGGCCCGGATGGGCCTTGGCGGTGGGCCTCAGCCAAGCCCCGCCCGGTCGGCCCTGATGCAGTGCGCCGTCGCCACTCATATTGTTAGTAAACCTTCCTTACAAATTATTGTCAACTCAGACCGCGCCCCGGTCGACATCTGTGGCCAAACCGTTACCCGCCGCCAACGCCCGCGCGCCAACCACGCCAACCCGCGCCACGGCATCGTGCGAGGTCAGCGGCGCGGACGGCGCCCGCGCCCGGAACTGTCAAAGGCCCTGCCAGGCTGGCTTGCCGGCGTAAACCTGCCGGTAGTAGGTGGCCAACTGGAGGCGCGAGGCGGCCTCGGCGTCCAGCAGCACAGTCGCGTGCGGGTGGAACTGAAGCACCGACGCCGGCCAAAGGGCGCAAACCGCCCCCTCCACCATCTGATGAACGGCCTCGGCCTTGCTCCGGCCGAGAGCCATCAAGACCAGATGCCGCGCCTCCATGATGGTGCCGAGCCCCTGCGTCACCACATGTCGCGGCACCGCCGACTCGTCGCCGCCAAAGAAACGGGCGTTGTCCGCCACGGTCTGCCGGGTCAGAGTCTTGGGCCGCGTCCGCGAGGACAACGACGAACCGGGCTCGTTGAACGCCACATGCCCATCCGCCCCGACACCAAGAATCTGCACGTCGATCCCACCGGCCCCGCGGATCGCCTCGTCGTAGGCGCGGCACGCGGCCATCAGATCGGCGGCGTTGCCGTCCGGCCCGGACACGGCGCCGGGGGCGAAGTCCACCCGCGAGGCGATCTCCGCCTCGATCACATTGCGGTACCGCTGCGGGTGGTCTGGCGCCAGGCCGACGTATTCGTCCAGCATGAACGCGCGCGCCCGGGCGAAGGAGACACGCCCCGCCCGATGCCGTTCGACCAGTTCGTCATACAGGGCCAGTGGCGACGAGCCGGTCGCCAAGCCCAACACCGCGTTCGGTTTGCCGGCCAGCAATTCCTCGATCACGTCCCCGGCCAGCGCCGCGATCTCCTGTTTCGATTCCAGAATGACAACTTCCACGTTTCAACTCTCCCACACGTCGCCGCGTCGCCACGTCGCCGGCCGTCCGCCGCCGCCGCGGGCGGGAGCGGTCCGCCAGCGGCTCAGGCGATCAGCCCGGCCAGCAATTGTTGGTCGTCAATGGCGTGGCCCTGGGACTGGACAAAGGCCCGGGCGCGCTCGGCCTGATCGTTGGCGCCCAGCGCCCGCGCCGCCAGCCCGGTCACAATCAGCGCCAACAGGACCGCATCGGTGACGGGCTGGCCCTCGGCCCAGCCCGCCTCATCAAGCGCCCGGAATCCGATCGCGTGCGCCATGAAGGCGTGCGAGTAGGCGGCCACGGGATCCCCCGAATCCAACGCCGCCGCCCCCAGCGCGCCCCAAGCCCAGGCCGAGTCCAAATGCGCGGCCACCACCGAGCCCAAGTCCGCGCCCGCTTGATACTGGGCGCGCGCGACCTGGTCGACGTGGCTGGGGCGGGCGGCCGTGAATCCGGCGGCGGGCGCCGCCTTGGCGTCAGTCATCGCTCAAGGGTAGGCCCCACCGGCCCGGGCGGCGGGCGCGGGGCGCTGAAATCCCGGCAGACGGCATCGGGCGGGGCGGGCGACCGGACGCGCCCCAACACCCGCCGACGCCCGCCACCGGCGGCCGCCTGCTTCAGCGCCCGGCCGGGGCTGGACGCGAACCGGGCGCGCCGCGACTCAGTAGCTGCCCTTTTGCCCGGCCGAGCCGAGTTGCTGGGCGGCCTCGACAACCCTCGCGGCCATGCCCGCCTCGCCGGCTTTGCCCCAGGCGCGCGGGTCGTAGGTCTTCTTGTTGCCGACCTCGCCGTCGACCTTCAGAACGCCGTCGTAGTGCGTGAACATGTGTGCGGCGACCGGGCGCGTGAAGGCGTACTGGGTGTCGGTGTCGATGTTCATCTTGATGACGCCGTAGGACACCGCGTCCGCGATCTCCTGTTCGCTCGAGCCGGAGCCGCCGTGGAACACCAGGTCAAAAGGCCGCTCCCGGCCATAGGCGGCGCCAACGGCGGTCTGGATCTGGGCCAGGATCTCCGGGCGCAGCTTGACAGCGCCGGGCTTGTAGACGCCGTGGACGTTGCCGAAGGTCAACGCGGTCAGGTAGCGGCCGTTCTCGCCCAGGCCAAGGGCCTCGACGGTCTTGGTGGCGTCCTCGGCGGTGGTGTAGAGCTTCTCGTTGATCTCGGCCGAGACGCCGTCCTCCTCGCCGCCAACAACCCCGATCTCGATCTCCAAGATGGTGTGCGCCTTGACCGAGAGGGCCAGCAGATCCTTGGCGATCTCCAGGTTCTCGGCCAGGGGGACGGCCGAGCCGTCCCACATGTGCGACTGGAAGGTCGGCAGGCCGCCGGCCGCCACCTGCTCGGCCTCGATCGCCAGCAGCGGGCGCACCCAGCTGTCCAGGTTTGGCTTCGAGCAGTGATCGGTGTGCAGGGCGATGGTCACGCCGTAGCCGGCGGCGACCTCGCGCACGTAGGCGGCCAGCGCCAGCGACCCGGCGACGCGGTTCTTGACGCTGGAGCCGGACAGGTATTCGGCGCCGCCTACAGACACTTGCACGATGCCGTCTGATTCAGCTTCCGCGAAGCCCTGCAGCGCGGCCGTGGCAGTTTGGGAACTGGTCACATTGACGGCTGGATAGGCGAAGCGGTTCTGCTTCGCGCGGTCCAACATGGCGGCGTAGGTTTCTGGTGTTGCGACAGGCATGGCTCACCCTCCAAAGGCGTCGGTTGATCGCGGACTCATCAATCCTGCCACCTGGCGGACGGGGCGCGGTCCAGCCTAAGACCCAGTTGGCCGGCCCCAGGAAGGGGTATTCGCCCCCTGGGCGGTCCGCGGCCGGTTGGGCGGTTCGCGGCCGGCCGGCGGCCAAGGGCCGCGCGGCGCCAAGCTGCTAGGGTTTTCGCAGATCGGGGGCTGAGCGAGAATGAAGGGAAACGGCATGAGAAGGACTTGGGCCGCGGCGCTCTTGCTGGCCACCGCCATGGCGGCGACCGGCTGCGGCGAAGCCGCAACGCCTCAGGCGGACGATCCGGCCACATCCGCCGAGCCGCCGCAGACCCTCAAAGCGACCGCTGGCGCCAGGCACTCCTTGGAGACCTGTGAGGCGCTGGAACAAATCGAGCGGCTGATCGCGGCCATTGACGGCGTCGAGGTGGCCGTGGAGGACGAAGCCACCGACAGCGACTGGGGCCTGCCGGTGTTGTGGGGAAGCTCCAAGGGCTGCTCGCCGAGCTGAGCCGGCGGTCGGGGTCAGGGATTTTGGGCTGAGGCCATGGCAGTTGCATTCGCCCCGGTCGCTGGACGGCGGCGCTGGCGCGCCGAGGTGCTGATTGTCCTGGGACTGTCGCTAGGCCAATCGGCCGTCTACGCGATCCTGCGGCTGATCGACCGTTTGACGCAGGCCGTGCCGCTGGCGGACCAGACCGCCGCCATGAACACCTCGGCCTCGCCAAAGCCTTGGCTTGACCTGCTCTACCAGTTGGCCGGGAGCGCCTTCGGCGTCATGCCGGCCCTGCTGGCGTTGTTCTTTCTGGCCGCGCCAGGCGGCAACGCGGGCAACACGGGCAACACGGGCAACGCGGGCAACGCGACCGGCGCGGGCAACGCGGGCAACGCTACCGGCGCGGGCAACGCGGACAACACGGGCAACGCGACCGGCGGGAACTGGGCGGGAGCGCGCCGGATCGGCCTGACCCTTGCCCGCCCCGCGCGCGACCTGGCCTGGGGAGCGGCGCTGGCCGGCGGCATCGGGCTCCCCGGCATTGCCCTCTACCTGGCGGGACGTGAGCTGGGACTGACCGTCCACATCTCGACCGCGTCCCTGGACCAATACTGGTGGACCATCCCCGTGCTGGTGCTGGCGGCCCTGCAGAACGGGCTGCTCGAGGAGGTCGTCGCCGTCGCCTACCTGGCTGAGCGGCTGACCGCGATGGGCTGGCCGGCGTGGGCGTGGATCGCGGGCTCGGCGCTGCTGCGCGGCTCGTACCATCTTTACCAGGGCTTCGGCCCATTCATCGGCAACGTCGCCATGGGACTGGTCTTCGCCTGGTTCTACCACCGCTGGCGGCGCGTCATGCCGCTGGTCGTGGCCCACACCCTGATCGACGTGGTGGCGTTCGTCGGCCCCAGCCTGCTGGACCCGGCGTGGCTGAGCTAGCGCCAAGCTGTCCCGGCGCGTGTTTTCCAGCGCCAGGTCCAGGCGTGACGTAGGCTGGGCGGCGTGGCAGGCGCGGTCAGGGGCAACGCGGCCGAACGCTCGGCCGCACAAACCTTCCAGGGGGTCGAGGTGGTCGACGCCCCAGCCGGTCGCGTCCGCCAATCCGGCGACCTGGTCGGGATAGTCCTGGCCGCCGTCGGCCTGACCGCCATGGCCGGCCTGGCCATCTTCGCCCAGGGCACCGCCGCCGCCGTGGCCGAGGACATCCGCTCGTTGGCGCATCCGGTGACGGTCATACTGCAAGCCACGGTCGAGCTTCTGATGAACTCCGCGACCCTCCTGCTCCCCGCGATTGTGCTGGTCACGGCCCTGGTGAGGCGCCAGTTGCTGTTGGCGCTGCAAGGGGTGGCCGGGGGGCTCGGCGGCTTGGCGCTGTCGCTGGCGGCTGGCTGGGCGATCAGCCTGGCCAACTACGAGCCGCTCATCCAGGGCCTGTCGGGGGTTGTGGGGGGACGCCCGGTGGTGGCGATAGCCCCACTGGCCTCGCTGATGGCGGGGATGTTGACGGCGATGGGGCCGCGTTCGCGCCGCCCGATCATGTCCGCCAGCTGGAACCTGTTCTGGATCGCCTTGACCGCTTGGGTCCTGACCGGGGGCGCGACGCTGCCGGCGGCCTTCGCCAATGTGCTCATCGGCCGGCTGGCTGGGCTCGCCATCCGTTACGCGATCGGCGTCACGACCGACCGGGCGACCGGATCGGCGCTGGTCGCGGGCATCCGGGGCGCTGGTTTGCGGCCCGTTCGCATTGTCCGGGTGCGCGATGTCTCCGACCCGGAGAGTCCCACGGAACGCTTGGACGTGCGTTCGCTGCGGGCGTCGTTGGGGCAGCCGCCCGCGCCCGATGCCGCCGGGTCGCCCACCAGCGCCGCCTCGGTTCCGCTGCCGGTCGCGCCAGTGGCGCCGGTAGCGCCGGGCACGCCGGTCCCCCGCGCGGGCACGCCGACGCCGGCGCCGTCTGGACCCTTGACGCCGCCGGGCCCGGTCTCCGACTCGATTTCCCGGGCGCTGGAGCGCCAGGGCGGCAACCGCATCTACGCGGTCTACGACGAAGACGGGCGGCGCTACGACGCCATCGTGCTCGACGGCGACCGGCAAGTCCTTGGTTTCCTGCAGGCGACCTGGCGGGCGCTGCGGCTGCGGGGCGTCGACCGGCGGGCCGTGCGCTCGCTGCGCCAGGCGGCCGAACGGGCGGCGCTGCTCGGCTACGCGGCCGCGTCCGCCGGCGTGCGCACGCCCAAACTGCTGGGCGTCGGCGAGGCGGCGGACTCGATGATGCTGCTGCAGGCGCACCCGGCGGGACTGCGGGCCATCGCCGACATGCGTCCGGGCGAGATCTCCGACGCGGCGCTGATCGACGTCTGGCGCCAACTGGACCGAGCCCACCGGGCGGGGCTGGCGCACCGCAACATCACGTCATCGGCGGTGCTGTTCGGCCCTGACAGCGGCGAGACGCAACAGGTCTGGCTGATGGGCTGGGAGAACGGCGACGTGGCCTCGTCCGAACTGGCGCGGTCGCTGGACCTGGCGCAAATGGTGGCGGTGCTGGCGCTGAAAGTGGGCGCCGAGCGGGCGGTGGCCGCCGCCGCGGCGGTGTTCCCGGCCGCCACCCTGCGCGCCCTCGCCGGACTGCTGCAACCGGTCGTGTTCCCGCCCCCCACCAGGGAAGACGCGCGCGCGCAGACCGATGTGATCGCCGCCACCCGGCTGGCGCTGGCCGAATTGACCCCCTCCGAAGCCACCACCACGCCGTTCCAGCTGGTCCGGTTCGGCTGGCGGACCGTTCTGGTGGCGGCCATGACCCTGGTGGCGATCTGGGCGGTGGTGACCAGGTTCAACTTCAACCAGATGGTCGACGCGGTCAGCCACGCCGACCCGTGGTGGATGGCGCTGTCGTTCGGCCTGTCGCTGGCCACCTATGTGGGCGCGGCGATGACCCTTGTGGGGCTCCTGCCCGTGCGCCTGTCCTTCCGCAAGACGGTGCTGGCGCAGGTGGCGGCATCGTTCGCGGCCATCTCCATGCCCGGAGGGGTCGGCCCCATCGCCATCTCGATGCGCTTCTTGAACCGGCAGGGGATCAAGACCTCGCTGGCCGCCGCCACGGTGGCGCTGGGCCAGGTGGCGTTGCTGTTCACAACCGTTGTGCTGCTGGTGATCAGTTCGCTGGCGACAGGCGAGACGGCGGCGCTGTCGAACCTGCCGGTGGCCGGGATCGCGGCCGTGGCCGGCGTCTTGGCGCTGGCCGCGTCGCTGCTGCTGATACCGAAACTGCGGGCCTGGGTCTGGGGCAAATTGGGCGCCACCTTCGCGCAGGTCTGGCCGCGGCTGGTCTGGGTCATGGGCCGCCCGAAGCGGATGGCCTTCGCCATGGCGGGCACGGTGGTGCAGTTCGGCGGCTATGTGGCCGCCTTCTGGACGGCCCTGATTTCTTTCGGTTTGAACGACCTGCCGCTGGGCGCGGTGGCGCTCGTCTTCTTGATCGGCAACACCGCCGGGTCGGCCGCGCCCACCCCGGGCGGACTCGGCGGCGTCGAGATCGCGCTGACGGCGGGGCTGCGCGCGATCGGCGTGGCCACCGCCACCGCCGCCTCGGCGGCGGTCTTGTTCCGCGCCATCACCTACTGGGCGCGCGTGCCCCTCGGCTGGATCGCCTTCCGACACCTCGCCAAACACCAAGACCTCTGATCCCTCGCCGCAGGCGGGGGTGGGCATTCGTTTGCGGCGCTGGGCGCGGGGGGCGGGCGGGTGGCAAGCTGGAGGGCATGTCGATGCCGATGGGCGGCCCGATGTTCCGGTCCTTCCGCCAGGACCCATCGGTCACCCGCCAGAAACTGACCCGCGCCACTTTGAGGCGAATCCTGGGCTTCGCGCGGCCCTACCGGCGGGTCATCGCCGTCTTCTTGACGCTGATCGGGTTCGACGCGGCGCTGGGCGCCGCCACGCCGCTGGTTTACAGCGCCATCATCGACAAGGGCATCACGCCGGGCCGGATCGGCCTGGTGGTGGGCCTGGCGGGACTGCTGGTCGGCTTCGCGGTGGCGGCCGCCGCCTTGGGCCTGGGCGAGCGCCTGCTGTCCGCGCGGATTGGCGAGGGGCTCATCTACGACCTGCGCACCCGCGTCTTCGACCACGTTCAACGCCTCAGCCTGGCCTTCTTCTCCCGCACCCAGACCGGGGCGCTGACGCAGCGCCTGAACGGCGATGTGCTGGGCGCGCAGCGCGCCTTCACCTCAACCCTGTCGGCCGTCGTCTCGAACACTTTGACGGTCGTGTTCGTGGTCGCCGCCATGGTCTCAATGTCCTGGAAGGTGACGGCGGTGTCGCTGGTGCTGCTGCCGGTCTTCGTGGCGCCGGTGCGTTGGGTGGGGCGCAAGCTGGCGGACATCACCCGGCAGTCCATGGACCTCAACGCCGCCATGTCCCAGACCATGACCGAGCGCTTCTCCGCGCCCGGCGCCGCCTTGGTCAAGAACTACGGCGACCCGGACCGCGAGGCCAGCGCCTACGCGGCGGACGCGGACGCGGTGCGCCGGATCGGCGTCAAGTCCGCCCTCTACGCCAGCGCCTTCCGCATCGCCATGATGCTGGTCGCCGCCATCGCCGTGGCGGTGGTTTACGGCCTGGGCGGCTGGCTGTCGATTCGCGGCGAGTTGACCGTGGGCGTTGTGGTCGCCTTGGTGACGCTCCTGAACCGGCTCTACGGACCGATCACTGCCCTGTCCAATGTCCAGGTCGACGTCATGACCACGCTGGTGTCCTTCGAGCGGGTGTTGGAGGTGTTGGATTTGGAGCCGTTGGTCAAGGACGCCCCCGACGCCCACGCCTTGACTTTGCCCGATGCCGTCGATCACGCCCCAGCCATTCGTTTCGACAGCGTTTGGTTCCGTTATCCAACGGCCGGGGAGGTCTCCCTGGCGTCGCTCGAGCCGGCGAACCAAGCCGGGGACGAGCCGGGCGGGCGGGGCGAGCGCGACGCGGACGGCGGCATCGGCGGCGAAGACCAACCGGAGTGGACGCTGCGGGACGTCTCCTTCGAGGTCCCGCGCGGGTCGATGGTGGCGCTGGTGGGGCCGTCCGGGGCCGGCAAGTCGACCGCGTCGCTGCTGGTGTCGCGCCTCTACGAGGCCCAATGCGGGCGCGTTGAGCTGTGCGGCCAGGACGTCCGCGGGCTGACGGCGGCGTCGATCAACCGGGCGGTCGGGGTGGTCAGCCAGGACGCGCACCTGTTCCACGCCTCGCTGCGGGAGAACCTGGTCTTCGCGCGGCCGGGCGCGGGCACGGCGGAACTGTGGGACGCGCTGGAGCGGGCCCAAGCGGGCTTCGCCCGCGACCTGCCGCAGGGGCTGGAGACGGTGGTCGGGGACCGGGGTTACCGGCTGTCCGGGGGCGAGCGCCAGCGCATCGCCATCGCGCGCCTGCTGCTCAAGGCCCCGGCCATAGTGGTCCTGGATGAGGCCACCGCCCATCTCGACTCGGAATCCGAGGCGGCTGTGCAGGCGGCCTTGGCCGAGGCCCTGCGCGGCCGGACCTCGTTGGTGATCGCACACCGGCTGTCAACCGTCCGGGGGGCCGATCAGATCGTGGTGCTGGACCGCGGCCGGATGGTCGAGCGCGGCACGCACACCGAGTTGCTGGCCGCGGGCGGGCTCTACTCCAAGCTCTACGCTGTCCAGTTCGCGGCGGCGGCCGCCACTTGAGCGCCGCCGCCGCGATCCCCGCCGGCCCTGGTTTGGTCAGATCGGGTCGGTGGGTTGATCGACGTCCGATCCGACCAGGTAGGAGACGTAGGCGCCCACAGTCAGGAAGGCCGGGAAGTCTTCCTCGATGGCGACGGCCTTGAAGGCCTCGGTGGCCTCGCGGTACCTGTTGCCGGGGAACTTCTCCAGATCGTCAACGATCTCCGCGATCAGGGCCTCGACCCGTTCGCGGGTGATCGGCGCGCCGGAGGCGGTGGCGGCGCCGGCGGCGATCCACTGCCAGATTTGCGAACGCGAGATTTCGGCCGTGGCCACGTCCTCCATGAGGTTGTCGATGGCGGCGGCGCCGTTGCCCCGCAGCCAGTTCTCCAGGTAGCGGATGCCGACCGAGATGTTGGTGCGCAGGCCCTTGGATGTGATGGTGGCGCCGGCCCGGCGGGCCGAGTCCACGTCGAGCAGGTCTCCGGCCGTCACCCGGACGTCGTCCCGCAGCCGGTCGATCTGGTTCGGCCGGGACCCGAGGACGTTGTCGAATTCCTCTTGGGCTATTGGGATCAGGTCGGGGTGGGCCACCCAGGTGCCGTCGAACCCGTCCGTGGCCTCACGCAGTTTGTCCTTGCGCACCTGCTCGAAGGCCCGCTCGGTGACCTCCGGGTCGCGGCGGTTGGGGATGAAGGCGCTCATCCCGCCCATGGCCGAGGCCCCGCGCTGGTGGCAGGTCTTGACCAGCAGTTCGGTGTAGGCGCGCATGAACGGCTGGGTCATGGTCACCTGGGCGCGATCCGGCAGGACGTACTTGACGCCCTTGTTGCGCAGCGTCTTGATGATCGAGAACTGGTAATCCCAGCGCCCGGCGTTCAGCCCCGACGAATGCGTCCGCAGCTCGTAGAGGATCTCATCCATCTCGAACGCCGCCGGCAGGGTCTCGATCAGCACTGTGGCGCGGATGGTGCCGCGCGGGATGCCGAGTTGATCCTGGGCGAAGTTGAAGATGTCGTTCCACAGCCGCGCCTCCTTGTGGGATTGGAGCTTCGGCAGGTAGAAGTAGGGCCCGCGGCCCCGCGCGATCAACTCCGCGGCGTTGTGGAAGAAATAGAGGCCGAAGTCCACCAGCGCGCCCGGAATCGACTGCGAGAAACCGCTCGGCGCGAAGTAGCGCAGGTGTTTCTCCAGCAGGTGCCAACCGCGCGGCCGCGCCACAATGGTCGGCAATTCCTTGATGTCAGGCGATTTGACCTGGTAGGCCTTGCCCTCCGGGCTGACGAAGCGGAGTTGGCCCCGGATCGCGTCCTTGAGCGACAGCTGGCCCTCGATGACGTTGCGCCAGGTGGGGCTGAGGGCGTCCTCGAAGTCCGCCAGCCACACCTTCGCGCCCGAGTTGAGCGCGTTGACTGTCATCTTCGGGTCGGTGGGGCCGGTGATCTCCACCCGGCGGTCCTCCAACCCCGGCGCCAGCGGCGCCACCCGCCAGGTCAGATCGCCCCTGATGGCCTCGGTCTCCTTGAGGAACCGGGGCATGGCCCCGCCGTCGATGGCGTCCTGGAACGCCTGGCGGCGCTCCAGCAACTCCAGACGCCGGTAGGCGAAGTTCTCGTGCAGCACCGTCAGGAAGTCCATGGCCGCTGGGGTCAGGACCTCTTCGTAACGTTGGCCGAGCGCTCCTTTGACCTCGATGCGCCCGCGCGGGGCGGTGGTGGTCTCGGTGGTCATGATCGGCTGCCTCCCTCGCTCAGAACTGCGCTGCCTCGGTCGAACCGCTCAGCGCCGTGGTGGCGGCTTGCGGGTTCAAGGTCGTGGCGATCTTGTCGAAGTAGCCGGTGCCGACCTCGCGCTGGTGGCGGGTGGCGGTGTAGCCGCGGGCCTCGGCCTCGAACTCCTTGGTCTGGAGTTCCACGTAGGCGCTCATGCCGCGGTCGCGGTAACCGTCCGCCAGGTCGAACATCGAGTAGTTGAGGGCGTGGAAGCCCGCCAGGGTGATGAATTGGAACTTGTAGCCCATGGCCCCCAGCTCGCGCTGGAATTTGGCGATGGTGGCGTCATCCAGGTGGGCGCGCCAGTTGAAGGACGGCGAGCAGTTGTAGGCCAGCATTTGGTCCGGGAAGTCGGCGTGCAGGGCTTGCGCGAACTGCTTGGCCAGTTCCAGGTCCGGGGTGGCGGTCTCGACCCAGAGCAGGTCGGCGTAGGGCGCGTAGGCCTTGCCGCGGGCGACGATCACGTCCAGGCCGGGCGTGGTCCGGTAGAAGCCTTCCGAGGTCCGCTCGCCGGTCAGGAACGGCTTGTCGCGGTCATCGATGTCCGAGGTGATGAGGTCCGCCCCGAGCGAGTCGGTCCTGGCCACCACCACTGTCGGCACGCCGGCCACGTCGGCCGCCAGCCGGGCGGCATTGAGGGTGCGGACATGCTGTTGCGTTGGGATCAGCACCTTGCCGCCCATGTGGCCGCACTTCTTGGCCGAGGCCAGTTGGTCCTCCCAGTGCACGCCGGCCGCTCCGGCCTCGATCATGGCTTTCATCAGCTCGTAGGCGTTGAGTTCGCCGCCGAAGCCGGCCTCGGCGTCCGCCACGATGGGCGCGAACCAGTCGCGCACGGCTTTGCCCTGCTCAACGAACTCGACTTGGTCCGCGCGCTCGAGGGCGTTGTTGATCCGCCGGACGATGGCCGGGACCGAGTTGGCCGGGTAGAGCGATTGGTCGGGGTAGGTCTGGGCGGCCAGGTTGGCGTCGGCCGCGACTTGCCAGCCGGACAGGTAGATGGCTTTCAGGCCGGCTTTGACCTGCTGGACGGCCATGTTGCCGGTGAGCGCGCCGAGGGCGTGGACGTAGCCGTCGGCGTTGATCAGCTGCCACAGCTTCTCGGCCCCGCGACGGGCCAGGGTGTGTTCTTCTTGGAACGATCCGCGCAAAGCGATCACGTCTTCGGCGCTGTAAGTGCGCTCGACGTTGGCCCAACGCGGGTCGGTCTGCCACGAGCGCGCGAGTTCGGCGGCGGTTTGGGTCTGGTCTCCAGGACGGATGGTCATTTGCTTGCCTCTCCATTGAAGGTGTGGTGCGGCCCGAGCTGGGCCGCGTTCCGGCGTTTCATTTGACCTTAAGATATTTCGGCCGGTGGGGCGAACCCGCCTTTGTGAAAAAAGGGGCAAATTTCTATGACGCAGAAATTTAGCCGGGTTACACTTAGGGGATGCCCGATGCCGTCGTCAAGACCGCCGCTGCCACCGCCGGTGCCGCCAAGTTGCCAGCCGCCTTCGACCCGCTTGTGATCGGCCGCCGGATCAGATTCTTCAGACGCCAAAAGGGCCTCAAACTGACCGAACTGGCGGCGGCGGCCGGGCGCGCGGCATCGGGAATGTCGGCGATCGAAAACGGCAGCCGCACCCCAACGTTGGCGGCGCTGGGCGCCATCGCCGCCGCCCTGGGCGTGGCCCCGCGGGTCCTTTTCGAAGCCAACGCGCCAACCGAGCGCGACGCCCTCGAAATCGAATGGGAACGGGTCCAGCGCGACCCGTCCTACCCCGCGCGCGGCCTGCCGCGCGTCAAAGTCACCCGCACCACCCCGACCGAAGTGCTGGAGGCGCTGGTCGGGCTGGCGCGCGAACTCAACCGCGTGCGCGAAGAACGGGTCGCCACGCCGGAGGAGGCGCGGCGTGCCAACGCCGCCCTGCGCCTGGAGATGCGCGCCCAGGACGACTACTTCCCCGAACTCGAACGCGCCGCTGAGAACCTGTTGGACCTCGCCGGGCACGAGCCCGGCGAGCCCATGAACCAAGCCGACCTGTCCGCGCTGGCCACCAAACTGGGCTTTGAACTGCGCTTCGTCGACGACCTGCCGCAGACCACGCGCTCCGTGCTGGACACCAAACGCCAGCGGCTCTACCTGCCGCGCCCGGCCGAGGCGGTCACCGGCGACCACCGTTCGACGGTGCTGCAGGCGCTGGCGTCGCATGTGCTGGGGCACGGCGAGCCCCAGGACTACAAGGCCTTCCTGCGTCAACGCGTCGAGGCGAACTACCTGGCCGGCGCGGTGCTGATGCCGCAAGCCGCGGCCGTGCTGATGCTCGGCGGCGCCCGGGCGCGCCGGGCCCTGGCGATCGAGGAATTCCGGGACGCCTTCACCGTCTCTTACGAGATGGCCGCGCACCGATTCGTCAACCTGTCGACCCGCCACCTTGGGATCAAGGTCCACTTCGCCAAAGTCCACTCGTCGGGGGTGATCCACAAGTCTTACGAGAACGACGGCAGCCTCTTTCCGACCGATCCGCTGGGCGCCATCGAGGGCCAATTCATGTGCCGCTATTGGGCCGGGCGCACCGTCTTCGAGATGACCGGCGGCGGCGAGCGCTACGCCCAGTACACCGACACCCCGCGCGGGCCGTTCTGGGCCACGTCCCATTTGAAACGCACCCGTGACGGGCTGTTCTCTGTCTCGGTCGGCTGCCGGGCCGAGGACGCGAAATGGTTCTCAGGCGCGGACACGCGGGTGCGCATGCGCTCCGACTGCCCCGACCCGTCTTGCTGCGCCGTCCCCCCGGCCGACCTGGCGGAGGAATGGGCCGGGTGGGCCTGGCCCGCCGCCCGCCCGCACTCATCCGTGCTCGCCGCCATGCCCACCGGCGCCTTCCCCGGCGTCGATCTGACGGACGTCTACGAGTTCTTGGAGCGCCAGCCTCCCGCCTGATGCGGCTCGATCAGCTCGCGGCGCCGGCCGGCACCAAGATGAGTCCGCACAGCGCCAACGCGGCACCCGGAACTGTGACGGTCCAGCGCCTCGACGTGATTGATCGGCGCACCGCTAATCGCCTTCGATGGGATTGGGTTGCTG
>JAITJZ010000104.1 GCA_031278655.1 Bifidobacteriaceae bacterium | reverse complement strand
CTCGCCTTCGGGGCGGCGTGGATCGCGGCCCTGTACTTGGCGAGCATCGTCCAGGCCGTCTGGTACGAGCCGACGGGAAGCACACGCGACAGCGTCAACGCGGACACGCCGTTGGCGGGGACCGCCATCAGCCATGCGGCCTCGAACCAGACGCTCAACGGCGTGCGGGTGTCCTGGAAGACGGTGCCCGCCGTCACCGACACCCGCCGGTCGCACCGAAGGCAGCGCCGCACGCCGTCCTTGCCGCGCGCGCCACGCGCCGCCCCGCACCACGGGCAGACGAACCCGCCCGGCCAGCGCAGCCAGTCCAGGTAATCCAGGCAATCGGCGTCAGTCGTGAACCACGCGCGCAGATGCTCCAAACGCTCCGGGTAATCGGCCCCAGCGACCGGGTTGTCAATCACGCTCCCAAAGTAGGCCCGACCTCTGACATCGTCCGGCAGTCATCTGGATAGCCCTTACGCGTTCGCCCCCCGCGGACAGAACAGCTCGCCATCGGCGATAGGCGGCCGCTTTGACGCGGCGGGCCAGTAGGCTTGTGTGCGTCCGCGAACCGCCGAGGCCTAACCAGGCAAGAAGGATGGCGATGACCCCGCACAGTCAGACCAACCCGACCGACACCCAGGCGAACCCTGCCGGCGCCGCCGGCGCCATCGACACCGTGGAGCAGGCCGCCGCCACCCCCGAAGCCAAGCAGCCGTGGCGCGAACTCGGCCTCAAAGAGGACGAATACCAGCGCATCCGTGAAATCTTGGGGCGGCGCCCGACCGGCGCCGAACTGGCCATGTACTCGGTCATGTGGTCGGAGCACTGCTCCTACAAGTCCTCCAAGCTGCACATCAAACGCCAGTTCGGGGCCAAGACGACGGACGCCATGCGGCGGCGGCTGATGGTCGGGATCGGGGAGAACGCCGGCGTGGTCGACATCGGCGGCGGTTGGGCCGTCACCTTCAAGATCGAGTCTCACAACCACCCGTCGTTCGTGGAGCCGTACCAGGGCGCGGCGACCGGGATCGGCGGGATTGTGCGCGACATCATGGCGATGGGCGCGCGGCCGGTGGCGGTGATGGACCAACTGCGCTTCGGGCGAATCGACCACCCCGACACCGCCAGGGTTGTGCATGGCGTTGTCAGCGGCATCGGCGGCTACGGCAACTGCCTGGGGCTGGCGAACATCGGCGGCGAAACCGTCTTCGACCCCTCCTACCAAGGAAACCCGCTGGTCAACGCGACCTGCGTGGGCGTGCTGCGCCATGAGGACCTGCACCTGGCCAACGCCAGCGGGGTCGGCAACCTGGTGGTCATGTTCGGCGCGCGGACCGGTGGCGACGGGATTGGCGGGGCGTCCGTGCTGGCCAGCGAGACGTTCGAGGCGGACGGGCCATCGAAGCGGCCGTCCGTGCAGGTCGGCGACCCGTTCCAGGAGAAGGTCCTGATCGAATGCTGCTTGGAGTTGTTCCAGGCGGGCGTGGTCGAGGGCATCTCCGACTTCGGCGCGGCCGGGCTGAGCTGCGCGACCTCCGAGTTGGCGGCCGCCGGCGAGGGCGGGATGCGGGTGGACCTGGACCGGGTGCTGCTGCGCGACCCGACCCTGACGCCGGAGGAAATCCTCATGTCGGAGTCGCAGGAACGCATGATGGCGGTTGTCAGCCCCGCGAATTATGAGGCGTTCGAGCAGATCGCGCGCAAGTGGGACGTTGAGCACGCGGCCGTCGGCGTGGTCACGGATTCCGGGCGCTTGGAGATCGACTACCGGGGCCGTCGGGTCGTGGACGTCGACCCCAAGACGGTGGCGCGGGACGCGCCCATGTATGACCGCCCCCACGCCCGCCCGGACTGGCAGGACGCGCTCCAGGCGGACAGCCCGGACCGCCTGGCCCGGCCTTCGACGCCCGAGGAGTTGGCCGCGACGGTGTTGGCTTTGACGGCGTCGCCGAATCTCTGTTCGCGGGCGTGGATCACCAACCAGTACGACCGTTTTGTCCAGGGCAACACGGCCTTGGCGATGCCCGATGACGCCGGGGTGGTTCGCGTTGACGAGGCCAGCGGGCTCGGGGTCGCCTTGGCGACAGACGGCAACGGCCGCTACACCAAACTCGATCCGCGGGTGGGAGCGCAGCAGGCCTTGGCCGAGGCCTACCGGAATGTCGCCACCGTGGGCGCCGAACCGGTGGCGGTGAGCGACTGCCTGAACTTCGGCTCGCCGGAATCGCCGTCATCGATGTGGCAACTGGTCACCGCTATGGAGGGCCTGGCGGACGCCTGCCTGGCCCTGGAGGTGCCTGTGACCGGCGGGAATGTGTCTCTGTACAACGAGACCGGCGAGCCCGGCCGGCCGGATTCGGCGATTCACCCGACCCCGGTGGTAGGGGTGCTGGGCGTGATCGACTCGGTGGCGCGGGTGGCGGCGTCCGGCTGGCGGGCGCCCGGCCTGGAGGTCTTTTTGCTCGGTTCGACGCGCGCCGAATTGGGCGGCTCGGCTTGGGCGGATGTGGCCCACGGCCATCTCGGCGGGCTGCCGCCCGCCGTCGACCTGGACGCCGAGAGGCGCTTGGCCTCGGTGCTGATCGGCGCTTCGGGCGCCGGATTGGTCGCGGCCGCGCATGACCTGTCCGAGGGCGGCCTGGCGACCGCCTTGGTTGAGGCGTGCCTGCGCCACGGCGTCGGCGCGAGCGCGGCGCTGGACGGGTTGCTGGAACGCGATGGCGTGACGCCGTTCGAGGCGTTGTTCTCCGAGTCGCAGGCTCGCGCCCTGGTGGCGGTGGCGCCGGACGGCGCCGAGCGGTTCGAGGCCCTGGCCGGTGATGCCGCTTGCCCGGTCCTGCGGCTGGGCCGCACCGGCGGCGACGCGACCGAAACCGCCCTTTCGGCCGTGCGGCCGGGCGCCGCCGGGTCGGCGGAAGAGCTGGCGGACTCAGCCGATCCGGAGCGCGTCATGACCGGAGACCGCGACGCGCTGACCGTCACTTGGGCGGGTGGCAGTTTCAAGCTGCCGCTCAGCGCGCTGCGCGAGGCCTCCGAGTCAACCCTCCCCCGCCACTTCGCCTAGCCCGAGCCAACCCCTCCGCACAGCTCGGCGAGCCGCGCCTGACCTTTTGCGTGTCTGTCCCCGTCCCGACCAGCCCCGCGCCTGGTCAGCCAACCCCGGTCAAGTTGACTGCGCGCGAACTTGACCGGGGTTGGCGGCGCCGCCCGGCGCCGAGACGGCGCGCGAACAATCCGGGCGTCGGCATCTGCGCAGGCCACAGCCTCCGACGCGAAGCCGCCCCGGACCCAGCCGACCCCACGCCCGCGGCTAAGTCTGGTCAAGTTGACTGCGCGCGAACTTGACCGGGGTTGGCGGCGCCGCCCGGCGCCGCCAACCCCGTCGACCCGTCCGGCGCCTGGTCAGTCCACTGCGGCAGGGCCCGGGCGCCGATGGCGCCCGCCCGCCCAATCAGGCGCTCAGTTGCTCGTTGGCGGGAGCGCCAGGCGCGAGTCGGTGCGCGCCGGCCGGCGAAGTGCCCCCGTGACGGTCGAGTTTGGTCTGGTACTGCCAGATGGCGTTGCGCAGCCTGAGCGGGGTGGTCCCCAGCGCCGGGGCGGCATGATCGACAAGGGTCAGGGCGTCCTGGTTCGAAACCGCGGCCCCGACGGCATCGGAAACAAACTCCGCCAACCAAAGATCGGCTGGAACCGTCTGAATCCCGCTGACCAGCAGCAGGCGCTCCCACGTCAGCCCCGAACGCTGCGACGGCAACTCCAACCACATCCGGTGCAGGTCCATGAACGGCTGCGACTTGCTGGCGTGACCCTCGCGCAGCTGGGCGGTGGTCTCAACTCGGGCGGCGAGCGCCGCCTGGGCGCCGTCGTGAACCAATTGGGCCTTGTAAGGCGCCTCATCACGGGAGTAAACCCGCTGGTGGTTGCCGATTTGGTCCATCCAGGCGTCCATGCCGATGTCGAAGCTGCGGGCCAGTTCGGGCGCGCCGTCCTGGTCCGCGTCGGCGCCCACCCAGCGCCGGAAAGTGCGGTAGCGGTCAATGATCCTGGCGACGGTGGTGTACTTGACGCGCTCCGACCAGAGCGAGTCGATGATGCACTCGGCCAGCGATCCCGGATAGGTCGTCACCATGGCCCATTTCGCCTGCGGCGGCAGCACGCTCTGGGCGGCGGTGATGAAGCGGTCCAGTTCTCCGGCGGTGGTGTTGGGTGTGGTAGTGGTCATGCCAGCAACCTATGGCGGCGGCCAGCCCGGCGCCGGAGGCGGTCCCAGAATCCCGCGATGTGGCCCCCGTCGCCCGCCGCCCGCGCCTCCCGTCCCCGGTCGCCCGCCCGCGCCGGCCGGGACGCGCAAACGCTCCGCCGGGGTCAGCAGGTGAGACGGTGACGCGGCCGCGGGCGGCGGCAGGCGGGCGAAGGCACCATGGACCGACGTGCGACCGACAGGGAGCGGGCAGCAGTTCGCCGAGCGAAAACTTGAGCCGGGCAGACTCAACCGGGCTTGACGCCGCGGCCCCACATGGGCCAAACTTGAGCCTGGTTGACTCAACCGAGGGAGCCATTGGTGATCGGCCGGGCTGCCAGCCCATCCTGGCCGGTCCGGCCGATCCCCCATGGCTCTCGCACAGCATCAACTGATCAGCCAGCCAAAACACAGCCAGCAAAACACAGCCAGCAAGACACAGCCGGCCACGGCACAGCCGGCCAAGACCAAGAGCCGGCCAAGACCAAGGGCCGGAAACACCAGAAGGGAAACAACCATGTCACGAGCAGTCGGGATCGATCTGGGCACCACCAACTCGGTGGTCGCCACGCTCGAGGGCGGCGAGCCCACAGTCATCGCCAACGCCGAGGGCCAGCGCACCACGCCATCGGTGGTCGCATTCTCCAAGGCCGGCGAAGTCCTGGTCGGCGAGGTCGCCAAGCGCCAGGCCGTCACCAACGTGGATCGCACCATCAGTTCGGTCAAGCGCCACATGGGCACCGACTGGACCGTCGACATCGACGGCAAGAAGTACACCGCCCAGGAGATCTCGGCCCGCATCTTGGGCAAGCTCAAGACGGACGCCGAAGCTTATTTGGGTGAGAAGGTGACCGATGCCGTCATCACCGTCCCAGCGTATTTCAACGACGCGCAGCGCCAGGCCACCAAGGAGGCGGGCGAGATCGCGGGCCTGAAAGTGCTCCGGATCATCAACGAGCCGACGGCTGCGGCCCTGGCCTACGGCCTGGACAAGTCCACCCATGACGAATTGATCCTGGTCTTCGACCTGGGCGGCGGCACCTTCGACGTGTCCCTGCTCGAGGTCGGCAAAGAAGACGACGGCTTCTCGACCATCCAGGTGCGGGCCACCTCCGGCGACAACAAGCTGGGCGGCGACGATTGGGACGCCCGGATTGTGGATTTCCTGGTCAACGAGGTCAAGAAGGCCAGCGGCGTGGACCTGTCCAAGGACAAGGTGGCCATGCAGCGCCTCAAGGAAGCCGCCGAGCAGGCCAAGAAGGAACTCTCGACCGCGACCGCGACCACCATCTCGTTGCAGTACCTGTCGATGAATGAGAACGGCCCCATCCACCTGGACACCAAGCTGACCCGGGCGCAGTTCGAAGACATGACCAAGGATCTGTTGGAGCGCACGCGCAAGCCGTTCGAGTCGGTCATCGCCGACGCGGGCATCTCGCTCAGCGAGATCGCGCATGTGATCCTGGTTGGCGGTTCGACCCGCATGCCGGCGGTGGTCCAGATCGTCAAGAGCCTGACCGGCGGCAAGGAGCCCAACAAGGGCGTCAACCCGGACGAGGTGGTCGCCATCGGCGCCGCCCTCCAGGCCGGCGTCATCAAGGGCGAGCGCAAGGACGTGCTGCTGATCGACGTCACCCCGCTGTCGCTGGGGATTGAGACCGAGGGCGGGCGGATGACGCGCCTGATCGACCGCAACACGGCCATCCCGACCAAGCGCAGCGAGATCTTCTCGACCGCCGCCGACAACCAACCTTCGGTCCTGATCCAGGTGTACCAAGGCGAACGTGAGTTCGCACGCGATAACAAGGCGCTCGGCACCTTCGAGCTGACCGGGATCGCCCCGGCCCGGCGCGGCGTCCCCAAGATCGAGGTCACCTTCGACATCGACGCCAACGGCATTGTCCACGTCTCGGCCAAGGACCAGGGCACCGGCAAGGAGCAGTCGATGACCATCTCCGGCGCCTCCGCCCTGCCCAAGGATGAGATCGAACGCATGGTCAAGGACGCCGAGGCCCACGCCGCCGAGGACAAGAAGCGGCGCGAGGAAACCGACCTGCGCAACGGCGCCGAGCAAC
Source organism: Bifidobacteriaceae bacterium (assembly GCA_031278655.1). Lineage (GTDB taxonomy): Bacteria > Actinomycetota > Actinomycetes > Actinomycetales > WQXJ01 > JAIRTF01. Next base: position 52,860 of record JAITJZ010000104.1, on the reverse strand, counting down.
TCGCCTACCAGACCGAGACGCTCATCCAGGACACCGGCGACAAACTGCCAGAGGACCTGAAGACCGAGGTCAACGACAAGATCGCGGCCGTCAGGAAGGCCCTTGAGGGCACGGACGTCGATGCCGTCAAGCAGGCCCAGGCCGAGTTGTCGACCAGCGCCCAGAAGATCGGCCAGTTCGTTTATTCACAGCCGTCCGCCGATGCCGCCGGGTCGGCCTCCGCTGGCGGGCCGGCTTCGGCTGGGGCCGAGGAGAGCGCCAGCGCCGACGACGACATTGTCGACGCCGAGGTCATCGACGAGGACCAGGTCTGACAATGGCGTCTTCGACAGGACACAACCATGGGGGCCGGGCGAGCCAGCGCCGGGGGCGGGTCTCGCCCGCCTCGGCCGAGGCCCAGGCGGACCTCGACCAGCGGATCGACAACCTCGATGAGGACCTGGCGGTCGAACAGAATCTGGGCGTCGACCCGGACGCCTTGACCGGCGACGGCGGCCTGGAGACCAATTCCGAGGGTCGGCCGGTCATCCGCGACAACCGCAAAGTCGATCCCGTCTCGGGACGGGCGCGGAAGTTCGGCGCCGGGCCCGCTGGGTCGGCCGGTTCGAGCGGCGGCGGGCAGACGGCATCGGGCGCTGGCGGTCCTGACGTGACCCCGGGCATGGCCGAGGCGGCCCGGCGCGCGCTGGAGGACGAGGTGGTGGCCGCCGCCGAACTGATCTCGGCGCGCGAGGAGCTGGCCCTGCGGACCGAGGACTTGCAGCGGCTCAGCGCCGAATACGCCAACTACCGCAAGCGGGTCGACCGCGACCGGGCCGTGGCCGGGGACCAGGCCCGCGGCGAGGTGCTGACGGCGCTGATCCCGGTGCTTGACGACGTGGACGCCGCCCGCACCGCCGGGGAGCTCGACGGCCCCTTCAAGGCCGTGGCCGAGAAACTCGAGGCCACCTTGGCGAAGTTCGGCCTGGAACGCTACGGGGCCGTGGGCGAGCCCTTCGACCCGACCATCCATGAGGCGCTGTTGCACCAGACCGACCCGGCGGCCACGGCCGCCACCATCTCCTTGGTGCTCCAACCCGGCTACCGGATGGGCGAGAGGGTGCTGCGGGCCGCGCGCGTCGGCGTGGTCGACTCGGAGGGCTGACATGGCGGGCCAGGATTGGTTCGAGAAGGACTTCTACAAGACCCTGGGCGTGTCCCAGACGGCCGATCAGGCCGCCATCAAGAAGGCGTACCGGAAGCTGGCGCGGACGCTGCACCCGGACGCGAATCCGGACGACGCGGCCGCCGAGGAACGCTTCAAGGAGGTGTCCGAGGCTTATTCGGTGCTGTCTGACCCAGATCAGCGCAAACAATACGACTCGGTGCGGGCGATGGCCGGCGGCGGGGCGCGGTTCTCGGCCGGGCCGGGGGCCGGCGGCCTCAACGACATGTTCTCAGGCATGTTCGGGGGCGGGGCCGGCTCGGGCGGGCGGACGCGAATGCGTTTCTCGACCTCAGGGGACGGGGCTGGCGGGCCGGGGTTCAGTTTCGATGACATCCTTGGCGCCTTCAGCGCGGGCGCGGGGGCGGGCGCGGGCTCCGGGTCCGGTTCCCGGCCTGGTTCCGGGGGCGGCTTCGGGGGCTTCGGCGCGGACTTTGACGGCTTCGGGGGCTTTGGGGGCTTCGGCGGGCGCGGCGGCGGGCCGGTTCCCGGCGCGGACCTGCAGGCGTCCGTGACGCTGCCGTTCCGCGAGGCGGCGGCCGGATCGACCCAGGTCCTGACTGTCGACGGCAAGTCGATGACTGTGCGCGTGCCGGCCGGCGTGCGCAACGGGCAGAAGATCAAACTGCCGGGCAAGGGACAGCCGTCGCCGAACGGCGGCGCGGCCGGGAACCTGGTCATCACGGTGACGGTGCCGGCGCACCCGGTCTTCTCTTTGGAGGGGAACAACCTGCGCCTGACGGTGCCGGTGACCTTCGCCGAGGCGGCGCTGGGCGCGCGCGTCGATGTGCCGACGCTTGACGGCGGCTCGGTCGCGGTCAAGGTGCCGGGCGGCACCCCCGCCGGGCGCACCTTGCGGGTCAAGGGCAAGGGCATCACCACCGCCAAGGGCACCGGCGATCTGCTGGTGACCATCAACGTGGCGGTGCCGCAGAAGGTCTCCGGCAAGGCCAAGGAGGCGCTGGAGGAACTCCGCGAGGCCACCCGGGACGATGACCCGCGCGCAGAGTTGCGCCGCCAGGCCGTCCAATGATCCCCGGGGTGACGGGCGAGGACACGCCGATCTATCCGATCGGCGTGGCCGCGCGCCTGGCCGAGATGCATCCCCAGACCTTGCGCCAATATGATCGCCTCGGCCTGGTGGTGCCGGGCCGGGCGCCCGGCCGGGGCCGGCGCTACTCCGCCCGCGACATAACCACGCTGCGCGAGGTCCAGCGCCTGTCCGCCCAGGAGGGCGTCAATCTGGCGGGCATCGCCCGCATCCTGTCCCTGGAACACGAGAACCGCGAACTGCGCCGCCAACTGGAGTCGCTGCGCGCCGCCGGCGCTCCCGGCCAGCGGGTCTTCGCCGTGGCCCCCTCCGGCCGCGCCATCCCGCTGGCCCCCGGCCAGCGCCCCACCGCCGACTCCCGCCCTCGCGCGGTCATAGTCTGGCGGCCATGACCCCGCACAAGTTCGCCCGCGGCCCAATGTGTGCGCGGCCGTGACCCGGCCCCGCGCCGGACCCCGCGCCCGGCCCCGCGCCGGACCCCGCGCCGGGGCCGGCGGGCGAGGGGGACAGGAGGGACAGGGTCGTTGCGCAGGGGTGTGGCAGGACGGATAATGGACGGATGCCCTTGGACGGTTTTCCTTTGGTCGATGCCGTTGACCTGCGCCGACAGGTCGGCGCGCTGACCTTCGCGCGGGGCCAGGAGTATTTCAGGCGCGGGCGGGTCATGGGCCAATCAGTCACCTATGACCCTCTCGACCAGCGCTTGTACGGCCGCGTGCGCGGCACCAGGCCCGCGCCTTACGAATGCCGCATCTGGTTGGAGCGGTCGAACGGGAAGCATTTCGTTGAGGCGGACTCCGGGCTGTGCAGCTGCCCGGTCGGGATCGACTGCAAGCACATCGTCGCGCTGGTGCTGGAGGCGAACGCGGCCGTCGCCCAAAGCGACCGGCGGGTGGCCGCAACGCCCGCGTGGGAGGCGCAACTGCGACACTTGGCCAGCGCCATCGGCGCCGACGAACCTCCCGCCCAACTGGCCCCGGCGGCCCTCCAACTCCGAATCGCCCAATGGGAGAGGCGTTACTCGAGCCGACCCGCCATCGAGGCCAGGGCCGTCCGCCCGGGCAAACGCGAACGCTGGGTGGGCAACACCGATCTGCGCTGGAACCTGCGGGGCGGGCCGGCGCCCGGCCTCAGCCGGGCCCAGCAGCGCTGGTTTGAGGACTTCGCCCGCCTGGCGGCGCCCAGTTACAGCCCGTCCGCATGGTTGCGGCTGACGGCGGTCGACTCGGACGCCTTCTGGCCGCACCTGGCCCGCGCCGCCGACTTGGGGATCGCCCTGGTGGGCGATCAACCAGGCGATTCGATCGAACTCGCGGAGCTGGTCGAGGACGCCATCGATGTGCGCGCGTCCGGCAAGGGGCTGCGCCTGACGCAAGCCGTCCGGATTGGCGGCGAGGGCGGGGAGATCCTGGTGGGCGCGGTTGTGGCGGCGGTCGGCTACCACGGCCACGCCGTCATAGTGACCCAGCGGCCCCAGGGCGACGGCCAAGGCGCCACGCCTGGGCGGCGCATTGTGCTGGGGCCGAGCCAGGCGACGGTCCGCGTCGGCGAGGCGCTGCGAGCGTCGCTGCCGGCCAGCATCCCCGCCGCGCAGGCGCCAGGCTTCTGGAGCCGGCTTTACCCGGTCCTGACTCGCGGCCTGCCGCTGGTCAGCGCCGACGCCTCGGTGCAGTTCCCGGCGCTGCCCGCCGCCCGGCTGGTCTTGGCGGTCGCCGCGCCCACGCCCACCACCGCCGTCCTGAAGTGGAGTTGGCGCTACGCCAGCGCCAGTGCCGCCGCCCAAGTTGACGCCAGTGCCGCCGCCCAAGTTGACGCCGATGCCGCCGCCCAGGGAGCTGCCACAGCGGCCGCCCATGAATACCCGACCGATTCGGCCGACCGGCCCCCGGCGCGCTGGGACATGGCGGGCGAGCAAACCATCCTCGCGGACGTGGAGGCGATCCGATCCGCCAGCCAGGCCTTCGCCGACCCGCGCCGACGCTCCTCCCAGGAACTCAGTGGCGCCGCCCTGGCGCACTTCGCCGCCGCCGCCCTGCCCGCGTTGCGCCAAGTCAAAGGCCTCAGCGTGGAAGGCGACCTGGATCACCTGCGCTTGCGCCTGGAGCCGCCGGCGGTCAAGATCAAAGCCCAGGCCGCCGGCGACGGCGACTGGTTCGACCTGGGCGTCAGCATCGAGGTGGGCGACACCGAATTGGTCTTCGCCGATGTCTTCGCCGCCTTGGCGGCCGGCGCCGAACACGCCCTGGCCAAGGACGGCTCGCTGGTGGCGCTCGACCACCCGACCTTCCGCAAGCTGGCCAAGCTGATCAGCGAGGCCGCCAGGCTCTCCGACAAGCCGGGCAAGCCGCGGATCGGGCGCTACCAGGCCTCCCTCTGGCAGGACCTGGAGGAGAACGCGGCCGTGGTCGAGGGCGCCGACCAATGGCGGGCCACAATGGCGCAACTGCGCCGGTTGGACGGCGCCGCGCCCGGGCCGGAGCCACTGCCGTCCACGCTGACGGCCACCCTCAGGCCCTATCAGAAGGCCGGCTACGACTGGCTGACCTTCATCTGGCGCCACCAACTCGGCGGCGTCCTGGCAGATGACATGGGTCTGGGCAAAACCGTGCAAACACTGGCCATGATCGCCCAAGCGCGCGCCGACGGCCCGGCCGAAGCGCCGCCGTTCCTGGTGGTGGCCCCGTCCTCGGTGGTGCCCGGCTGGTTGGAGGAAGCCGCCCGCTTCACGCCCGGCCTGGTGGTGCGCGCGGCCAGCGAGACCCGCGCCCGCGCCGGGTTGGCGCTGGCCGACTTGGCGGCCGGCGCCGACCTGGTGGTCACCTCCTACGCCATCTTCCGCCTGGACCAGGAGCAGTTCGCCGGCGGCCGCTGGGCGGGACTGATCCTGGATGAGGCGCAGTTCGCCAAGAACGCCGCCACCAAAGTGAACCAGCAGGCCAGGGCGCTGAGAACAGGTTTCAAGCTGGCCATCACGGGCACGCCGATGGAGAACTCGCTGAATGAGTTCTGGGCCATCTTCGGGATTGTCGCGCCCGGCTTGCTGGGCTCGCGCAAACAGTTCAAAGAACTCTACGCCGGGCCCATCGCCGCCGGCGGCCCGGAGGGCGAAGCGGCCATGCGCCAACTCCGGCGGCGGGCCAAGCCGCTGCTGCTGCGCCGGACCAAGGAGCGGGTGGCGCGCGACCTGCCCGACCGCCAAGAGCAAGTCATCCACGTCGAACTGGCCCAACGGCATCGGGAACTATATGACACCTATCTCCAGCGCGAACGGGCGCGGACGCTGGGGCTGTTGGAGGATTGGGAGGCGAACCGCTTCGCCATCCTGAAGTCGCTGACAATGCTGCGGCGGGCGGCCCTCGACGTCTCGCTGGTGGACCCGGCGTTGCACTCGACGCCGTCCTCGAAGCTCGACGTGCTCATGGACCAACTCGACCAGGTGACCCGCGCCGGGCACCGGGCCCTCGTGTTTTCCCAGTTCACAAGCTATCTTGCGAAGGTGCGCGAGCGTTTGGACAAGGCCGGGGTGGACCACGCCTACCTCGACGGCTCGACCGCCAACCGCGCCGCCGTCATCAACGGCTTCAAACAGGGCGCGGCGCCGGTCTTCCTGATCTCGCTGAAGGCGGGCGGCTTCGGGTTGAACCTGACGGAGGCGGACTACGTTTTCCTGCTCGACCCGTGGTGGAACCCCGCGACCGAGAACCAGGCCATCGACCGCGCGCACAGGATTGGCCAGACGCGGCCGGTTTTGGTCTCGCGGTTGGTCTCGGAGAACACCATCGAGGACAAGGTGATGGCGTTGAAGGAACGCAAGCAGGCCCTGTTCGACGCGCTTTTGGACCAGGACGGCGCCTTCTCGACCGGGTTGACGTCCGATGACGTCCGCGCGCTGATGGAGTGAACGCCGGCCCGCGTCTCGGCCCGCGTCTCGGCCGGGTAGCGGCCGCCCAGGTCAGACGGCCGTGTAACCGCCGTCGAGGACCAGGACGCTGCCGGTGATGAACGATGCCGCCGGGCTGGCCAGGTAGACGACGGCCGGGGCGATCTCCTGGGGCGCGGCGGCGCGGGCTTGCGGGACGTCATCGATCCAGCGCTGGCGGAACTCGGGCCGGTCGAGAGGGGACATGTCGGTGCGGACGTAACCGGGGGCGACGGCGTTGACACGGATGTTGTCCGGGGCCCATTCGACGGCCAATGACTTGGTCAGATGGTGGACGGCCGCTTTGGAGGCGTTGTAGGCGGGCTGCCATTGCGGCCGGTTGACGATGAATCCGGACATCGAGCCGATGTTGACGATGGCGCCGCCGCCGATCTCCCGCATGTGCGGGTAAACGGCGACGCAGCTCTTGAAGACGGCGGTCAGGTTGATCGCCAGCACTTCGTCCCATTCGGCGTCCGGGACTTCGGCGGCGGGGCGGTGATAGCACACCCCGGCGTTGTTGACCAGGATGTCCACCCGGCCGAGGCCGGTGATCGCCTCGGCCACCATTGGGCCGATCTGGGATCTGTCGGCCAGGTCGGCCTGGATCGCCAGGAAATCGAAGCCGGCCGCCTTGGCCTCGGCCGCGACGGCGGCGTTGCGCTCCGCGCTGCGTCCGGCGATGGCGACGCGCGCCCCGGCCTGGGCCAATCCGAAGGCCTCGGCTTTGCCGAGGCCCCGGTTGCCGCCGGTGACCAGCGCTGTTTTGCCTGCGAGGCTGAGGGGTGAAGTCATGGGCCTGTCCTGTCTGGTGGTGGGGGATCGCATGCTTGGGCCGCCGTCAGGCCGGCGGCCAGATGGGTGGCCGGCCGGGCGCGCCCGGCGGCGGGGCCAGTGGCGGCGGGGCCAGTGGCGGCGGGGCCTGGAAATCGGCCAGGTCGGGCGGCAGGGCCGCGCCGGGCCCGAGGAACTGGAATTGGGCGCCTGCGGCGCCCGGCTGCTGGGCGGGCGGCGCGGGCTGGATGAAGCCGGGCTGGATCGCGGGCGGCGCCGGCTGGATCGCGGCGGGCTGGATCGCGGGCGGCGCCGCAGGCGGCCGTTGGGTCGCGGCCGGCGCGGCCGGCGGCCGTTGGATCGAGGCCGGCGCGGGCGGCGTCGGTTGGATCGCGGCTGCCTGGATCACGGCTGGCTGGATCACGGGCGGCGCCGGGGGCGCCAATGACGGCTGCATGAAGGGTCGCACGTCCCCGGCCGCCGCCTGCCCGAAGGGCGACAACTGCGCCGGGGGCGCGAAGGCCGAGGTCTGGCCGGCGAGGCCCCGGCCGTAGAGCGACTCGGCACCGGCCTGCGCGCCCAAACCGGTGATAGACGGCATCGGCGGGGCGACTCCCGCGGTCTTGGCGGACCGGCGCCGACGCAACCGCGCCACCACCACCACCACGACTATGACCAACGCGGCGCCGCCGCCGATCAGCATCTGCGTGCGGTAGCGCAGGAAGTAGTCGGTCTTGGCCGAGGCGACGATCCGCACTTCCGCCAGCTCGCCCCACGTCTGGCGCCAAATCACCTGATTGCCCCTGATGGCGCCGACGCTGGAGGACTTGACTTTGCCGGGGAAGGTGTAGACGACCTCGTAGATCGCCGTCTCCAAGTGCTCGGCCAAGGAGTCCGGGAGGCGACTCAGCTCGGCCTCGCCCAAGGAGGCCACGCCCGCGTCGACCGACCCGGTGAGGATGAAATCGTCGCCTTGGCGTTCCAAGCTGACAGCGGCCCCGCCCGGCGACGAGCCAACGGCCGCGGCAGCGGGAACGCCGTCGAGGATTGTGATCCGCCAGCCCGCGTAGCCGCCCGATTTGTAGTCCACCATCTTCGCGCCCGAGCCGCCGACGGCGTCCGCGACCTCACGCATGATCGATTCGGGCGCCATCGTCTCGATCCATTCCTCCAAGGTCATGTCCACCTTGTTGGCGGTGTCCTCGGCTTGGCTGATGTTGTACGCCAAGATGAAGTCGCCGTCGACGGTGGCGTCTTCGTCAAAGGTCAACTCGGCCCTGATCTTCAAGCAGCCGCTGAGTCCCAGGACCAGCGTCAGCGCGATCAAGACGACGGCGGCGGCGCGCCCGCTCGGGCGGCTGGCTCGACACATGCTCCAATTCTGGCGCCTGCGCCAGCTCGGCTGGTGGTCATAACCCCGCGCAAGTTTGCGCGGGGGTCAATGTGTGCGGGGTTATGTCACCGGCGCGGGTGCCTCGGCGGCCGAACCAGCCGCCGGCACGGCGCCGGCGCCCTGCGCCCGGGTGCGTAAGCCCGGTCAAATTGCGCGCCAGCGAAAGTGACCGGGGATAGCTGCTGGGCCGGCGCGCGCAGCGCGCCCGAGGCGACGCATAAGCCCAGGTCACGCGCGCGAGGCCGACAAGAACGCGGCGCCGGCGCCCTGCGCCCGGGTGCGTAAGCCCGGTCAAGTTGCGCGCCGGCGAAAGTGACCGGGGTTAGCTGCTGGGCGGCTGAGGCTCGGGGCCGGGATCCGGGGACAGTTCTGGCGCCGATCCCGGCGCGGCCGGGAGCGGCCCAAAGCCGTCGGCCGGGTAGACCGGGCCGGCGGGCGCCTCAGCCTCGCGCCGCCGCCGCCGGCGCCCCGCCAGCACCCCGATCAGCACCGCCGCCACCACCAGCAGGAACGCCGCGCCGCCAACGATCAGCCACATCCCAACTCCCCAGGTGGCCTTGGGCTCGGCCGCCGCCACCGCGCTGACCTCTGTGACCTCGCCGACCCGGCAGCTAAAGGTGACGCTGTTGGCGTCGATCGCGCCGCTGGCGGACTCGATCGGCCCGGGGAAGACGAAGATCAGCTTGACCTCGGCGCTTTCCACCCAGCGCGCGACCTCGGGGGAGTCGCCGTAGGCCGAGGGCAGGTCAAACTGCGACCCGGTCAGGTCGATCGAACCCGACAAGATGAACTGCTCGCCCTCGTGACGCAGTTTCAACTCACCGGCCCGGTAGCCCGGAATCGGCTCGCTCAAGTCATTCAGCGGTTGGTTCTCGGTGCTCGCCAGCACCCAGCCGGTGTAACCCTCGGCCGCGTAATCCGCGACCGTGAACGAGTCGCCGAAGCCCGGCGAGTTCTGCAATTGAGCGCCCACGTCGGCGCTCTCAAGGAGTTCCGCCACGGTTATGTCCTGCGCGGCGGCCATCTCCTCCAAGAAGGCGTCCTCATAGGCGACGGTGTAGGTGACGGCGATGGTGTCGTCAGGCTCGACGGCGATCTCGCCCTCGAACTTGATGCAGCCAGCCAGTCCCAAGGTCAGGGCCGCCCACAAGGTCGCCGCCAAGGCGGCCGCCAGCTTCCGGCCGGGTCGGTGTTCCATACCCTCAATCCTGGCATGTCCCGGAACTGGCGCGGGCGGCATCGGGCAAGGCGTCCACCGGCGCTGGCCACCGCCGGCCACCGCTGGCCACCGCTGACGACCGCGACAACCGCGGCGCCCGGCGGGCCCCGCGGTGCTGGCGCGGCGAAAACTACTTCCAGCCGGTCGCGGCCGTCCGCGGGCTGTTGAAACCGCCCAGGCCCGTGCCGGAGTAGTACCTGACCGTGCCAACCGTGTCCACGCTCAACAGGTCGGCCACCGCGTCGCCGTCCAGCGAGGCGCCGGAGATGGCGGTGAAGCCGTGCCAGCCGCCGCCGCAGCGGATCGGGCGGGCGAACTGGCCGGAGCCCAACGACCGGTACCAATACAACCTCCCGGCCTGGTCAATCGACATGATGTCGTTGATCTTGTCGCCATTGAGGTCTCCGGCGGCCAGCAATTGGAAACCGGTCCAGCCGCCGCCCACGCGCGTCCCGCGCCCGCTGTTCTTCCAACCGGTGTTGCCGTCGCCCTGATACAGGTACAAGGTGCCCTGGCGGTCGATCGCCAGCAGATCGGGATTGCCGTCCCTGGTCAAGTCGCCAACAGCCATCACATCGGTGAACATTTGCCAGCCGTGCCCGATCTGCTTGCGCGTGCCCCAGCCGTTGGCACTGGTGCGCGGGTAGAGGAACAGGCGGCCGGCCGAATCGATCCCGATCACATCGTTGAAGCCGTCCCGGTTCCAGTCGCCGGGCGCGGACAGCCGGTAGGTGCTCCAACCGCTGCCGATCACGCTCGTCAGCTCGAGTTCCCCGGTGGCGGCCGAGAAGCTGTAGAGACGCAATTCGCCGTTCTTGCAGACGCGCAGCACCTGGGACCGGGTCAGTTCGGAGGCGCTGGTCGTGGGCGCGCCGCCGGTCGAGGTCAACCGGGGCGTCAGCGTGGCTTGCGCCATGCCGCAGTTGTCCGCCGCCGCCACGATCACCCGGCTGTCCGATTGATTGGTGGCGGTCTGGTAACCGCTCCTGGTCGCGGTCACTTTGACAGAGACCGTTTTGCCGGCGTGGGTCGCCAGCGGGGTGAAGGTCCGGGCGGCCGCGTCCGTCCCGCTCTTGACCACCGCGCCGTCGACAACCCATTGGTATTGGACGGTTCCGCCGGCCGGCGTGGTGGCGACAGCCGCCACCGTCATCGCCTGGCCGACCTGCGCCGTCCCGGAGATGACCGGTTTGGCGACGGATTGCGCGATCAGGCCCGAGTTGGTCGGGTCGAAGACCTTGACCTCGTATTGGAATGTGCCGCTGGCGTAGCCGGTGATCCCGGTGATGGTCACGTTGTAGGTGTCGACTTGGCCCGCGCCGGGCAGGGAGACCACCCCGGCGGGCAGCGAGAAGGCGAAGGCGCCGCGGTCGCCGTAGCCGGCGCCAAGGGTCGCGGCCGGGGTCTTGACGATCCCGCTGATGGCCGCGCCGTTCTTGGTGACGGAGACGTTCGCGCTGGTGAAGCTGATGGAGGATGAGCCGGTGGCGACCGACCAGTCCATTTGGCTGGTGCTGAAATCGCTGCGGGTCAGCTGGTGCGGGAAGTAGCCGGCCGGTGGCCAGGCCACCAGTTGCGGGCTGGACCAGGCGATCCCGTAGCTGTTGGTGAAGGTGGCGTCCTCGACGCTGTTCCAGCCGCTGACGGTGCATTCGGCGGCGGTGCATGAACCTGAGCCAGAGCCCCAGACCAGGGCGTTGGCGTTGGATGTCGAACCCGAGCCCATTGTCACCTGCGCCGGCGAGAGCAGCCAGCGCCGGTGCCCCAGTGAGGCCACGTCGACGTCGTTGACGTAGGCGGAGACGGCTTTGGCGCCGGCCAGGATGCCGTCGCCGCCCGAGCCCCAGGCGATGTTCGACTTCGCCGCCAGGAAGGCGCCGTTGTTCGAGAAGCATTTCCAGGTGGTCGGCGGGTAGTGGCTGAGCCCGCCGTTGGCGTGCATCATCAGCGCCGTCTTCTGCGCCACCCGCGAGGCGGCGGTGTTTTCGCTGATCAGGCCCAGTCCGGCCATGCGCCGGAAGTAATTGACGGCGTCGAAGGTGGCTGTCTGCGCGGCCGCGCTGGGGGCGCCCGCCGCGCAGGATGTGACCGAGCCGGTCCAGCCCATCGCCACCGCTTTGGCCGGGACGTAGTAGTCCAGGAACGCGGTCGCCACGGCCGTCTTGTCGCTTCGGTCGATCACCGGGATGGCAGCCATCGGCCGGGCGGCGCCGTCCGCCTGGTCGCCGTCGCCCGCCTGGCCGGCGCCGTCGGCCTGGTCCGATGCCGCGGGTTGCCCCAGTTCGGCCACCGCCGGTTCGGCGTCCCCACCCCCGCCCGATGCCGCGCTCCCGCCTTCCAGCGCCGCCGCGCCCGCCGTCGTGGCAGCGGCGGGGAAGCAGATGAGGGCGATCCCCAGTGCCGCGCAAAGGATTTTGTTGAGTGATCGAGGACGCATCGTCAGGCCTTCTGGGCGGGCGGTAGGGGTTGGCGACAGCGCCGCCCGCGAAGCGCGGCCGCATTGGGGGCCAAGAACAGTACCCCGACAATCTACCGCTTGCCGCGCGCCCAGGGCCAAACCAATGGACCCGCGCGGCGCTGGCGGCGTCGCAGCCGGGCGGCGGCTCGGCCTGGCTCGACCTGGCTCGGCCTGGCTCGACCTGGCTCGGCCTGGCTCGACCTGGCTCGACCTGGCTCGGCCTGGCTCGGCCTGGCTCGGCCTGGCTCGACCTGGCTCGACCTGGTCTGGCGCGGAAACCGGCCGCGCGGCATCGGCGGCGGTTAAGGGCTTTAAAGGCGACCATAAAGCGCTCCTTGGCGTGGTACGGTTGCTTTTGTGACTGTTGTTCCCGCCACCACCGCTGAGCTTGAGCGCGAACTGGGCGCCCAGTTCCGCGCTCTGCGGCTGGGCGGCAACCTCGACCAGGCCGGCCTGGCGCGGCGCGCCAACGTCAGCCTCAGCGCCCTCAAGAGCCTCGAATCGGGGCGCGGCTCCAGCCTGCGGACCGTGATCCGGGTGGCCCGGGCGCTGGACCGGCTCGATTGGGCGCTGGGCCTCAGCCCCGAACCCGAGGTCAGCCCCATGGCGCTGCTGCGAGCGCAAGAGGGAATCAGCCCGCGCCGACGCGCCAGCCGGCGCCGCCAGGAGGCCTGAATGGCCTACGTCCCGGTGGCGGTCCTGAGGGTGAAGGCCTGGAACAGGACTGTTGGCGCCGTCGCAGCCGGGCGGCGCGGCGGCACGGTCTTTGAATACGATCCCGGCTGGCTGGCGTCCGGCGTCGAACTGTCGCCCGGCTCGCTGCCGACCTCGGCGGGGGCCAGGAGCCACGCCTTCGGCCCCCTTCCGGAGGTCTTCCGCGGGCTGGCGCCAATGCTTGCCGACTCCCTGCCGGATTCCTTCGGCAACGCCTTGGTCGACGCCCACCTGTCCGGTTTGGGCATGCGCCCGGCGGACGTGTCGGCGCTGGATCGCCTCGCGTACGTCGGCTCGAGGGGCATGGGCGCCCTCGAGTTCGAGCCGGCGATCCAGACGGACGAGCCGCCCACGCCGCTGGTCCTGGCCGATCTGGTGGCCGCGGCGCGGGCCGCGGCGCGGGCGGCGGCGGGGGCGGCGGCGGGCGGCATGACACCGCCGGGCGCACCGCCGCCAGCGGTTTCCCATCTGTTCAGTGTGGGCACGTCGGCCGGAGGCGCCCAGGCCAAGGCCGTTGTCGCCTGGGACCCTCAGACCGGCGAACTGCGGGCGGACGCCCCCGGCCTGCCGGGAGCCTTCGAGCCCTGGATGCTGAAGTTCGACGGGGTTTCGGGCCAATCCGGCCGGGTCGAATACGCCTACTCGCTGATGGCTCGCGCCGCCGGGATCGACATGGCCGCCACCCGGCTGCTCGAAGAATCCGGGCGGGCGCATTTCATGACCAGGCGTTTCGACAGGCGCGAGGGGCGCCGCCTCCACCTGCAATCTTTCGCGGCCCTGGCCGGGCTCGACTTCACTTTGCTGGGCGTCCACTCTTACGCGCAACTGTTCGCGCAGTTGGAGCCCTTGGGGCTGGGACCGCCAGAGCGGCAGGAGTTGTTCCGGCGCGCGGCCTTCAACACGCTGGCCGCCAACAACGACGACCACCCCAAGAACACGTCCTTCCTCTGCGACCAGGACGGGACCTGGGAGTTGGCCCCGGCCTACGACTTGACCTTCGCCGCCGATCCGGCCGTCCCCTGGTTGGCCCGGCATCATCTGGCCGTGGAGGGGAGGCATGAGGGCGTCAGCCGCCAGCACCTGCGCGTCATGGGCGACCGGTTCGACGTGCCCGGCGTTGACGAGACCTTGGGACAGGTGGAGGATGCCGTGGGCCGTTGGCCCGAGCACGCTCGAGAGGCCGGCGTGCCCCGGGACGCGGCGGCGGCCGTGGCCGCCGCCCTGGGCGAGCTGCGGGCGGGGGCCCACGGCCGGTAGCGGCGGCTGGCGGGCGCGGCTCAGCGGTCAGCGAACCTGGGCGCGGCGCGCGCCGTCCAGCTTCCGAAATCAAACTTGAGCGGAGTAGACTCAACTTTGACTGTGGATTTTCAATTGAGAGCAGCACCGGCTGATCGGGACCCCACGCAGGGAGGCAACTATGGACATTGAGAAGCTGACGACAAAATCGAGGAACGCGCTGCAAGACGCCATCCAACAGGCGGCGGCCGCCGGAAACCCGACCGTCGAGCCATTGCACCTGCTCAACGCGCTGTGGCTAGACCGCGAGGGGCTCGCCCTGCGCCTGGCCGAGGCCGCCGGCGCCCAAACCCAAGCCATCGGCAGCGAAACGCGAGTGGCGCTGACGGGCCTGCCGGCGACATCGGGCGCGGCCACCGGCCAACCCCAAATCGGGCGCCAACTGCTGTCCGCCCTGGACCAAGCCCAAAAACTGGCCCAAGCCGAAGGCGACTCGCACGTCTCAGCCGAACTGCTGCTTATCGCGCTGGCCGGGCTGGAAGGCCCGACCGGCGAAATCCTGCGCCGCCACGGCGCCGCGCCGCAGGCCCTGACCGCCGCGCTGCCAGAAGTCAGGGGCGGGCAGAAAGTCACCAGCGCCAACCCGGAGGGGACCTTCGACGCCCTCGGGCAATACGGGCGCGACCTCACCGAAGCCGCGCGCGAAGGCAAACTCGACCCGGTGATCGGCCGTGACCAGGAGATCCGCCGCGTGGTGCAGGTGCTGTCGCGGCGCACCAAGAACAACCCGGTGCTGATCGGCGAGCCCGGCGTCGGCAAGACCGCGGTGGTCGAGGGACTGGCCCAGCGGATCGTCAAGGGCGACGTGCCGGACGCGCTCAAGAACAAGCAACTGATCGCGCTCGACCTGGGGGCAATGGTGGCGGGCGCGAAATACCGGGGCGAGTTCGAGGAACGCCTCAAGGCGGTGCTGGAGGAGATCAAGAACTCCGGCGGCCAGGTCGTCACTTTCATCGATGAGTTGCACACCGTTGTGGGCGCCGGCGCCGCCGAAGGCTCGATGGACGCCGGCAACATGCTCAAACCGATGCTGGCGCGCGGCGAATTGAGGATGGTCGGCGCCACCACCCTGGACGAATACCGCGAACGCATCGAGAAAGACCCGGCCCTGGAGCGGCGCTTCCAGCAGGTCTTTGTCGGCGAGCCGTCGGTCGAGGACACGATCGCCATCCTGCGCGGGATCGCGCCGCGCTACGAGGCGCATCACCACGTCACCATCGCCGACTCGGCCCTGGTCGCGGCCGCGACCCTGTCAGACCGCTACATCAGCGGGCGCCAACTGCCGGACAAAGCCATCGACCTGATGGACGAGGCCGCCTCGCGCCTGCGCATGGAACTGACCTCCAACCCGGTCGAGATCGACCAACTCCAGCGCACCGTCTTCCGCCTGGAGATGGAGGAGCAGTACCTGCTCGACTCGGTCCAGGGCAAAGAAGCGAAGCTGGACGAATCATCGCAGGAGCGGTTGGCGAAGCTGCGCTCCGACCTGGCCGACCGCCGCGAGGAGTTGGACGCGCTGACGGCCCGCTGGACCCAGGAGAAAGCCGACCGCAACCAGATCGGCGATTTGCGCGCGCGCCTGGACGAACTCACCACCGCCGCCGAGCAGGCCGAGAACCGCGGCGACCTGGCGGAGGCCTCGCGCCTGCGCTTCGGGGAGATTCCGCCGGTGCAGGCCGCGTTGGCGCAGGCGGAACAGACCGAGACAGCCGACGATGCCGCCTCGGTTGGGGCCGCCTCAGTTGGCGCCGCCGTGCCGCTGGTCCCGGACAAAGTTGGGCCGGACGAGGTCGCCGAAGTGGTCTCATCCTGGACCGGGATCCCGGCCGGCCGGCTGCTGGAGGGCGAGACGGCCAAACTCCTGCGCATGGAGGACGTCATCGGGAGGCGGCTGATCGGCCAGGCGAAAGCGGTGGCGGCGGTGTCCGATGCCGTCCGCCGGGCCCGCGCCGGGGTTTCCGACCCAGCCCGGCCGACCGGGTCGTTCTTGTTCCTGGGTCCCACCGGCGTGGGCAAGACCGAGTTGGCGCGGGCGCTGGCGGACTTCTTGTTCGACGACGAGCGCGCCATGGTCCGGATCGACATGTCCGAATACTCCGAGAAGCATTCGGTGGCGCGCCTCGTCGGCGCGCCCCCCGGCTATGTGGGCTATGAGGAAGGCGGGCAGTTGACCGAGGCGGTCCGCCGCCGGCCCTATTCGGTGGTGCTCCTGGACGAGGTCGAGAAGGCCCACCCCGAGGTCTTCGACCTGCTGCTCCAGGTCCTTGACGACGGCCGTCTGACCGACGGCCAGGGCCGGACCGTCGATTTCCGGAACACCATCTTGGTGCTGACCTCGAACCTCGGCTCGCAGTACCTGGTCGACCTGACCCTGGCGCCGGAGGAGCAGCGCGAGGGCGTCATGGGCGCGGTCCGCGCCGCCTTCAAACCGGAGTTCTTGAACCGGCTCGATGACGTGCTCGTCTTCGACGCTCTGACCCTTGAGGAGATCGGGCGGATAGTGGACCTGCAGTTGGCGTCGCTGAACCGGCGGCTGGCGGCGCGCCGGCTGGTCCTGGACGTGAGCCAGGCGGCACGCGATTGGCTGGCCCTCGAAGGCTACGACCCGTCGTTCGGCGCGCGGCCGCTGCGCCGGCTGATCCAGCGCGAGGTCGGCGACCAACTGGCCAAGTCGCTGCTCTCCGGCGCCGTCCGCGACGGCGACAAGGTGGCGGTGGAACGCGCGCCCGAGGGCGCCTCCGGCGCCGGCCTGACCTTGACGGTGGCCGGGCCCGAACCAACCACCTGACACACCGGGACCGGCGGAAGGCGGGGCCCCGCCTTCCGCCCGCGGATCGGGGTCAGGCCGGGCCGGCGGCGTCCTGCGCGGCTTGGAGGACCCTGAGGGCGTTCAGGCCGGTCAGCTTGGCCAGATCGGCGCTCGACCAGCCGCGGGCGGCCAGGGCCTCGAGCAGGCGCGGGTACCCGCCCACATCCTCCAGCCCGTCAGGCAGGAACGGCGTGCCGTCGTAATCGCCGCCCAGGCCAACATGGTCAATCCCGGCGACCTCGCGCACATGCTCGACGTGGGCCACCACATCCTCGAGGCCCACCCGGGGGCGGGGATGATCGACCGCCCAGCCCCGCAATTCCGCCTCGAAGTCGAAGGCGGGCGGGGCGGCGCCGTCAGGCGGCGCCAACTGCAGGGCGCCTTCCGCCGCCGCGGCGGCGGCCGACTGCCCCGGCAACGGCGCCCGCCGCCAATCCAGGCCGAAGTCCAAAACGACGCCGCGCGCCTGAACGTGCTCTTGGAACTCCCGCATCCATGACGCCAACGCGGGCGAGACGAAATCCGCCACAAAGGTGACCATGGCCACACCGCCGCCCGCGGACAAAAGCCTGAGCACGTCATCGGACACGTTGCGGGGATGATCCGCCACCGCTTTGGCGCTTGAGTGCGAGAAGATGACCGGCGCCCGGCTGGCCGCCAGCGCGTCGCGCTGGGTCGCCTCAGAGGTGTGCGACAAATCCACCAACACCCCCAGGCGGTTCAACTCCGCCACCACGGCCAGGCCCTCGTCGCTGAGACCGCCCAGGCGTTCCTCGTCGGTGCCCGAATCGGCCCACTCGATGTTCTGCGTGTGCGTCAACGTCAGGTAGCGCACGCCGAGCGCCGCGAATGCGCGCAAGACAGCCAGCGACCGCCCGATCGAGTGACCGCCCTCGACGCCGATCAGCGACGCGATCCGCCCCTCGGCCCAGGCGGCGCGGACATCCGCGGCCGTCCGGGCGAAGACCAGGTCGGCCGGATAAGCGCGGACCAGGCGGTGAATCGCGTCGATCTGCTCAACAGTGGCCTGGACCGCCTCCGCGCCGGGCAGCGAGGCCGGCACCCAGGCGGACCAGAACTGGGCGCCCACGCCGCCCCAGCGCAGCCGCGCGATGTCGGTTTGCTGGCCGGGGACCTCCCGGTCGAGTCCGGCCACCGAGTAACCGACCCGTTGGCGCAGGACGGCGGCCAGATCGTTGTGGCCGTCGAAGACGGGCGCCTGGGCCAGCGCGGCCGCCACCGGCGGCGACCAGACTTGGGCGTTGGGGACGCGGGGGAGGCTGTTGGCCATGGCTGGGACCGCCTTTCGGGGTGGCTCGGGCGCCCGGTCAGCGCCCGATGCCGTCTACCCTAACGGCTGTCCCGGCGCCAGGGCGCGCCGGGGGTTGCGAAGGTCACCCGGGGCGCGCTTGGCGGGCGCGGAAGTCGGCTTCGAGGGCTTCGAGGGAGCGGCCGCGCGTCTCGGGGACGTTCCTGAAGGCGTAGACGATGGCGGCCACGTTGAGGCAGGCGAAGGCGGCGAAGGTCCAAACACCGCCGATGGCGCCGAGCAGCACCGGGAAGGCGAACGAGATGGCGCAGTTGACGCTCCACATCGAGAAGGTGGCGACCCCGATCCCGAGCCCGCGCAGCCGGATCGGGAAGACCTCGCTCATCATCAACCAGGTCACCGGCGAGATCATCCCCTGCTGGAAGGCCAGGAAGATCATCATCAGCGCCAGCACTATGTACGGGGCGCCCGGGAAGTCAGCCACCAGCCCGGGCGTCATCCCCGGCGCCGGCCCGCCAAAGCCGTCGAGCGCCGGGACGCCGCCCAGATGGAAGCAGACGGCGAAGACGCCGGCTATCGCGACCAGCGCGCCGGTGATGCCGATCTGGCCGGTCAGGAGCATGGTGCGCCGTCCGGCGCGCCCCACCAGCCACATCCCGAAGATCGTGGCCAGCACCGAGATGGCGCCGTTGGCGATGGTCGCGGTGATCGAGGCGGACACCCCCAGGCCCGTGGTCTGGAGTATTGTCGGCGCGTAGTACATGATCGCGTTGACGCCGGTGACCTGTTGCATGACCGCCAGGGCGACCCCGACCAGGAAGACCCGGCGCACCCAGGGCGCGCGCAGGTCCCGCCAGCCGCCCTTGTCCTCGCGTTCCGATTTCTCCACCGCCGTCCGGATCTCCGCCAGCTCGACTTGGGCGTCCTTGGGGCTGGGGCGCAGTCGCACCAGCACAGCCAGGGCCTCATTGAACCGGCCCTGCGACGCCAGCCAGCGCGGGGTCTCCGGCATGAACAGCATGCCGAAGAACAGCGCCACCGCCGGCAGCGAGCAGACCAGCAGCATTTGGCGCCAGACGCCGTAATCATGGGAGGTGTTGGCCATGATCGCGTTGACCGAATAGGCCAGCAGCTGCCCGGTGACGATCATGACCTCGTTGATTGTGACCAGTTGCCCCCTGGCGGCTGTGGGCGCGATCTCAGAGATGAACACCGGCACAGTGGCGCTGGCCCCGCCCACGGCCAGTCCCAGGACCATCCGTGCCGGGATCATCACCGCCAGCGACGGCGCCAGGGCGCTCCCGAGCGCCCCGACGAAGAACACCACCGCCAGCACCAGGAGGTTGCGGCGGCGGCCGCGCAGGTCTGACAGCCGGCCCCCGATCAGCCCGCCGAAGGCGGCGCCGGCCAGCAGCGAGCCTGTGACCAGCCCTTCGCCGGCGTCGCTGAGGCTCAGTTGCGACCCGAGCCGCATGAACGGCAGCGCGCCGGAGATGACGCCGGTGTCGTAGCCGAACAAGAAGCCGCCGGAGGTCGCCGTCAACGCGACCAATCTGACAGGCAACGGCTTGGCCGGCCCCCGTTTGTCCCGGCCCGGACCTCGGATGGCGCCCGGGCCGGGCGTCCTGCTGCGCATGGTTAGACTTCCTCCCCACCGGCGACCCGACCGGTTCCCTGTGGCATGGCAAGGGGATTCTCAGTCTGACCGCAAACGGCCCGGGCGCCGAGCCGGGCGGCGCAGATTCCGCTTGGCGGACCGCGCGCCCGGCCGGTCAGGCCGATTCAGAGGGGCAGGAAGGTTCGGGCCCTCACACAGGCGTGTCGGAAAGCCACTCCAACAGCCGGTAGACCAATTGGGTCGCGCCCGGCATGAAGCCGCAACCGTGGTGGTAGGTCGGGTCCGGCGTCATGGCGATCAACTCGGACGGGAAAGAGACCGCGTCGTGGTAGATCACAGCCTTGGGCGGGGTGATGCCCTCGTCCAGGATCACCAGCGGCGTGGCCCCGTCCGGGACCGTCAAAGCGCCGTGATGGTGCCAGTGCAGCGCCGCGTCGGTGAAGTAACGCCAGATCGGGTGGTCGGTGTTGACCGACCGCCGGGTGGTGTCCTCGCCGGTGCGCCAAGCCCAGAAGTTCGTCTCGCGCGGTTCCTCGCAGGCGCCCGGCAGCCAGGTCCCGATCCCGTTTTCGCCGCCGATGACGACCCGGTGACCGTCTTGGCGCAGGAAGTCGACCACCAGCGGCGCGTTGCGGGCCATCACCGCTGGGTGCTGGCGGCAGGCCACGAACAGGGCGTCGATCCCGGCCAGCGCCTCGGCGGTCAACTCCGGCGCGTACAGGTCCACCAGATCGTGAGCCGTCAGGGCCGGGTCGGCCAGGTCGGCCAGGTGATAGAAGCTCCCCGGGTGGAGGAAACCGATGCGTGCGCGCCGGGGGGTGGGGGCCGCGCCGGCGGCGGGAGAGATGCTGTCCGCGGTCACAGGACGCCTCCTTCGAGATAGGTCATGACCCGGTTCGCCAGGCCTTCGGCGCTGGTGCCGGGGGTGTCGAAACCGAGCAGTTCGTTGCCGGCGTGAACTATGACTTCGCCCGCGCCCAACGGGTACGAAACGTCGACCGGCAACTTGCCGGGGCCGATCCCGGTGATCGACCGAGCGGCATCGGGCAACCCCACCATGTAACTGCGGGCGTAAAACCCGCCGACCCCGATCCGCAACAACTCCTCGAAACTGTGGCGCCCGGGCACGCCGGTGCGCAACAGGATGTCGCGGCGGTCGAGCCCGTCCCAAATCGGGTGCGGCTCGAGGGCCGTCAGCCAGATGTCATCGACGCCGTGGAAGTGCAGTTTGCGCCACTGCGGCATGCCCTCCAGGAACGGCGCCACCGGGTGCCCGTTCATCAGCAGGCGCCCGCCGGCTTTGACCCAGCCCTCCAAGCTCGGGCGTTGGCCGCCCAGGAACCGCTGGTCCACGCTGATGCCGAAGATCAGGCCGCTGTAGCGGCCCAGATCGGTGGCGGGCAGGTCGTAGATGTCGATCTTCTCGAGCCGGCCGTCCTGGGCGAGCCGCCCGTCCGGTGGCACCGGTCTCATCACGAACTCGGCCACTTGGGGGACCGGAGCCGTCGCGTTCATATTGGCACTGCCTCCTTCTCGATTTGGTTTTCTTGGCGGCGGGCGGCGCCGGGGCGCCGCCCGAAGTCTGCCACCACCACGGCCCTCTCGCCGAAGGGCGCCTCGACGGTGGTCGCGTGGATGGGGGTGCGGTACAGGTCGGTCAGGCTTTGGCTGGTGATCAGTTCGGCGCTGACGCCGCAGTGGATGTCGCGCGTGTCCATCAGGACCGCCTGGGTGGCGACGCTGAGCGCGTGGCTTGGATCGTGGGTGGTCATGACCACGCCGATGCCGTGCCGCGCGAGGTCTCCCACCATCGCCAGGACGGCCCGCTGGTTGCGCAGGTCGAGGGCCGCGCAGGGCTCGTCCAGGATCAGGATGGTCGGGTCGCAGACGAGCGCGCGGGCGATCAGCACCAATTGGCGTTGACCGCCGGACAAGGCGGCGTACGGCCGCTCGGCGCATTCCTCGATCCCGACCCGCTCGAGGGCGGACCAGGCCGCCTGGATGTCCTGCTGGCTGGGCGCGGACCAGGACCGGACCAACCGGGCGCGTCCCATCACCACCATGTCCAAGACGGCGAAGCGGTGCTGGGCGTCATGCCCTTGGGGGACGTAGCCAACCCCGCCCTGGCAGCGGGTTTGGCCCTCCTTTGGCCGGAGCAGCCCGGCCAGCGCGGTCAAGAGGGTGGTCTTGCCGCGGGCGTTGGGCCCCAGCACCGCCAGGACCTCGCCTCCGGCGACTGCCAGGTCAAGGTGGCGGAACAGCCAGGGGCCGGCGCCGTAGCGGTGGCCGAGGTCACGGGCCTCAAGCATCGTTGGCCTCCTTGCGGGTCTGGGTCACGAGCAGGTAGACGAAGAATGGCGCGCCCAGGATCGCGGTCAGGATGCCGACCGGGACCTCGGTCTCGGTCATGGACCGGGACAGCAGGTCGACCACCAGCAGGTAGGCCCCTCCCAGCAGGAAGGACGCCGGGATGAGGGTGCGGTGGTCCGGCCCCAGGAGCAGGCGGACCAGGTGCGGTATGACCAGGCCGACCCATCCGATGACGCCGCAGGACGCCACCGTCGCGGCGGTCATCAGGGAGACGGCCACGATCAGGATCCAACGCAGGCGGGCCGGGTCAACGCCGAGGGCGCGCGAGTCGGCGTCCCCCAGGGACAGCACGTCGACTCGCCACCGCAGCGCCATCACCACGGTCAACCCGATCGCCACCGGCACGCAGGCTAGCTGCAGCTCCGTCCAGGTGGCCGCCGAGAGCGAGCCCATCAGCCAAAACGTGATCGACGGCAGCGTTGTGTAAGGGTCGGCCAGGTAGGTCACCAGCGAGACCATGGCGTCGAAGAAGGCGCCCACAACGATCCCGCCCAGCACTATGGTCAGGATCGGCGAACTCGCACGGATTCGTCCCATGGTGGTCACCAGGACGGCCGCCGCCAGTCCCAGCGCGAACGAGCCGCCCATGAGCACAAGGCCGCCGCCGCCGAGCGCTATCGCCAAGACTCCCCCGAACGATGCCGCCGAGGACACGCCGATCACGTCCGGGGACACGAGCGGGTTGCGAAAGAGGGCCTGAAGGGCCGCGCCGGAGACCGCCAAGGCGCCGCCGGCCAGCACGGCCATCAGTGAGCGCGGCAGGCGGACCAGCGCGATGACCGTTCTTTCCTGGGTGGTCCAGGTCTGCCTCAGGTCGATCAGCCCGTCGAGGTGGGCGAGGCGCAGCGCCTCATGGGCCAAGATGCGGGCGGTCTCATTCAGCGGCACCGAATAGCGCCCAACGGACAGCGCCGCCAAGAAGGCCAGCGCCAGCAGGCCGAACAGGGCCCCCAGCGCCCAGCGGCGCCGACGGGTGCGGCGGCGTTGGGCCGCCTCCGCCTGGCCGGCGCTGGGCGCGGTCCCGGCTTCAGCCGCCGAAGAGGTCGGCGTAATGAGCGCTGTCATTGTTGATGTCGGTGCGCAGCACCAGGTCGATGTCCTCCGGCGTGACGGCGTAGTTGTAGGTGAACTGCTCGTGTTCCTCCATCATGGCGCGCAGGTCGACCTCGTATTCGCCGGGATAGGCCAGGGCGGCCACCCAGTTCCAGAACAGCGGCGACTCGGCGCAGGGGACCTGCCAGCGGTAGAAGCCGAGGGGGCTGCGGTAGACGCGCTTGTTCTTGACCGCCGAGACGTCGGCCAGCCGCGCGTCGGCGTAGACGTCGGCCGGGGTCGCCTGGCCGAAGGCGGACAGGAAGATGACCTCCGGGTCCCAGGCGATGATCTGCTCGGGGCTGACAATGCCGTCCTGCGCCTCGGTGTTCTCCGAGACCATGGTCAACCCGGCGGTGTCGAAGACGAACTTGGAGTAGTCGGTGCCGTTCGAGACCGACAGGGCTTCATCGGTGTAGGACAGCGACAGTCCGCGAGTCTTCTGCTCCTTGCCCAGAGCCGCCACCCGCTCGGTGACCGCCGCGGCCTCTGTGTGCATGCGGTCCAGGATTTCTTGGGCGCGGGCTTCCTTGCCGATGATCTTGCCGAACATGGTGATCCAGGTCTCGAGGTCCTCCTGGGTGCCGTAACGCAGCCCCACTGTTGGGATGCCCGCTTGCTCGATCGGCTCGGTCACTTCGGTCCCCATGTCTCCCCATTGGATGACCACGTCCGGCGCCAGCTTGATGATCTCCTCCATGTTGGGCTCAAAGGAGCTGTCGGCGATCACCGATGTGGTCAGGGCGGCGGGGAAGGCTTTGGAGATGATGCCGACCTTGTTGGCGTCGAGCAGGGATTGGTTGATGCCGACGATCCGGTCCCACGACCCGTCGACGGCGGCGATGATGGCCGGGGCCGGGATGACCGCTGAGGCGATCTTCTGGGCCGGCGCCTCGAGCGTGACGGTCTCGCCGCGCTGGTCTTCGAAGACGATCGGGTCCTGGGACGGGGCGGGGCTGTCGACGGCCTCTTGGGTGTCGCGGCTCGAGCAGGCGCCGAGGCTGGCGAGGATCGCGCCGGCGGCGGCCGCGGCCGCCGCCCGCCGCCAAGCGGCGCGCGCGAAGGCCGGTTTCAGAGTTCTGGGCATGTGTCGCTTCTCCTTGGTGATTTGGATCAGGAAGTGGGCACGGCGCCGAGGCTCACGCCGCTGTGTCAGGCAAGCCTTGCCTCAGGCCTCTGAGGATAGCCTGCCCTGAGGGGGGCTTGTCAAATGTCCGTCATGCCCCACGTGGCTGGCAGGGGCGGGCCTGGCCGGCGAGCGAAAAGTAGAGCGCGCTTTTTTTGGGGGGGGCATTTGTATTGACATTCGGACTTATTGGGGGCACAATCCTTGGGGTCGGGCACGGTCGCCCGGCCAGAACACTTGGGGAAAGCAGAGGAAGCACCCATGGTCAACATCGCCCTCATCGGCGCCGGCAAGATCGGCGCCCTGCACGCCCACAACCTCCGCGCCCACCCGCGCGCCCGCCTGACCTGGATCGCCGATCCAACTCCAGGCG
Organism: Bifidobacteriaceae bacterium; assembly: GCA_031278655.1. Lineage (GTDB taxonomy): Bacteria > Actinomycetota > Actinomycetes > Actinomycetales > WQXJ01 > JAIRTF01. The sequence continues at coordinate 28,174 of JAITJZ010000104.1, read as the reverse complement.
CCGCCGAGCGGCTGGCGGTGGACGGCGAAGCCACCACCCGCGACCCGCATGAAGCCATCGCCGCCCCTGACGTGGACGCGATCTGGGTGGCGGCGCCAACATCAACCCACGTCGAGATGATCCTGGCGGGCGTCGGCGCGGGCAAGGCCGTCTTCTGCGAAAAACCCGTCGACCTGGACCTCCAGCGGGCACGCGATTGCCGCCGGCAAGTCGAGGCCCAAAGCGGGCAAGTCATGATCGGCTTCAACCGGCGCTTCGACCCGACCTACTCAGAGCTGCGCGAACGCGCCGCCAAAGGCGAAGTCGGCGCCATCCAACAAGTGGCGATCTACGCCCGCGACCCAGAGCCGCCGCCGCTGGCATACATCCCGACCTCCGGCGGAATCTTCCGAGACATGTCAATCCACGACTTCGACGTGGCCCGCTGGCTGGTCGGCCCAATCGAATCGGTCCACGCCATCGCCCAAGACACCGACCCGGGCCTGCGCCAGGCCGGCGACTTCGGCGCCGCCGTCATCACGCTGCGCGCCCGCAACGGCGCGGCCGTCACCATCGCCTCATCCCGGTCCTGCGCCTACGGCTACGATCAGCGCCTGGAGGTCTTCGGCGCCAAAGGCATGCTCCAAGCCGGCAACGAACTCCCCACGCAAGTCGCCAGCTTCACCGCCACCACCACCAGCGCGCTGGGGCGCCTCAAAGACCACTACATGCAGCGCTTCGCCGCCGCCTACCAGCGCGAACTCGACAGCTTCGTGACCAGCCTGGAAACCGGCGCAACCTTGGCGCCGGGCCTGGAAGACGGCATCGGCGCCCTCGAGATCGCCGAAGCCGCCGCCCGCTCGGCCGCCACCGGAGCGGTGGTCGCCCTGGCAGACGTCGCCTGACAGCCGGCCAGCGCCCGGGGCCGTCTCAGCGCCCGCGCCCGATGCCGTCATCCCGCCACCGGGGCGGGTCTCAGAAACGGGAGCGGCCGGTGACTTCCTCTGCGATCTGGACGGCGTTGAGGGCGGCGCCCTTGCGCAGATTGTCTGCCACAACGAACATGGCCAAGCCGCGGCCCTCCGGCACGGACTGGTCCACACGCAGGCGGCCGGCGTAGACCGGGTCCTGGCCGGTGGCGTCCAGAGGCGTCGGCACATCCGTCACGACCACGCCCTTGGCGACGCCCAGCAGCAGGCGGGCCTCGGCCGGGTCGATCGGCCGGGAGAACTCGGCGTTGATGGCCAGCGCGTGCCCGGTGAAGACCGGCACCCGCACGCAGGTGCCGGACACGGCCAGGTCCGGCAGGTCGAGGATCTTGCGGGACTCGTCGCGCAGCTTCTTCTCCTCGCTGGTCTCGCCCAGGCCGTCATTGACCAAAGCGCCGGCGAAGGCCAGCACGTTGAAGGCGATGGGGGCCACGTAGGCCACCGGATCGGGCAGATTGACCCCGCGTCCGTCGAACCGCAAAGCCGCCAAGTCCTGCTGGGCGGCGGCCCGGACCTGCACATCCAATTCCTCGACCCCGGCCGGACCGGTCCCAGAAACCGCTTGATATGAAGAAATCACCAGGCGGCGCAGGCCGGCGGCGCGGTGCAGCGGCGCCAGCACCGGCATGGCCGCCATGGTGGTGCAGTTCGGGTTGCCCACAATCCCCTTCGGGGGGTTCTTCGCCAGCTCGCCGTTGACCTCTGCCACGACCAGCGGCACATCCGGGTCGAGCCGCCAAGCCGACGAGTTGTCGATCACCAACGCCCCGGCCCTGGCGAAACGCGGCGCCAACCGCCGCGACGCCTCCGCCCCGACCGAGAACAAAGCCAAGTCGACCCCCCGGACCTGGGCCGAGTCGACCAAAGCCGCGTCCTCGACCTCAACCTCGCGCCCGGCGAACGGCAGCGAGCGCCCGGCCGAACGCGCCGAGGCGAAGAACCGGACAGACCGGACAGGGAACTCGCGTTCCTCCAGCAGCGCGCGCATGATCCCGCCGACTTGGCCGGTGGCCCCGACCACGGCCACATTGAAACCTGATTGGTTGATCTTCATCGTCCCGTCCCCCCGTACACAACGGCCTCGCCCTCGGCCGAATCCAACCCGAAGGCGGTGTGCACCGCCCGAACCGCCCGCGCCAACTCGTCCCGCTCCATCACCACCGAAATCCTGATCTCAGAGGTCGAGATCATCTCGATGTTGATGCCGGCGTCGCTGAGCGCGGCGAACAGCCGCGCCGAAACCCCCGGATGCGACCGCATCCCGGCGCCGATGAGCGACAATTTGCCGATCCGCCCGGAGTACTCAAGGCGCTGGAACCCAAGTTCCTCCTTGGCCGCCGTGATGCTCTCGACCGCGGCGACGGCATCGGCGGCTGGCAGGGTGAACGAAATGTCGGTGCGCCCCGTGATCTCCGTCGACACGTTCTGGACAATCATGTCGATGTCCGCCCCCGCCTCGGCCACAATCCGGAAGACCGCCGCCGCCTTGCCGGGCACGTCCGGGATGCCGATGATGGTGACTTTGCCCTGGCTGGCGTCATGGGCGACGCCCGAGATGAGAGGCTGTTCCACTGGGTTGTCCTCGCTTCTAGAACTGTAAATCTGGTCTGGTCCGGTGGGGAAGGTGGCCTCGCCCTCGACAATCAACGTGCCTGGACGGCCGGAAAAACTCGAACGGATGTGCAGGGGGACGCGGTAGCGGCGCGCGTACTCGACCGAGCGCAGATGCAGCACCTTCGCGCCGGCGGCCGCCATCTCCAGCATCTCCTCATGGGCTATCACCGGGATGCGGCGGGCCGCCGGCGCAATCCGCGGGTCGGCGGTGAAGACCCCGTCCACATCGGTGTAAATCTCGCAGACGTCCGCGCCCAGCGCCGCCGCCAGCGCCACCGCCGTGGTGTCGGAGCCGCCGCGCCCCAAGGTGGTGATGTCCTTGGTGGTCTGCGAGACGCCTTGGAACCCGGCCACGATGGCGATGGCGCCGTCATCGAGCGCGCCCCGGATGCGCCCCGGCGTCACGTCGATGATCCTGGCCCGGCCGTGCTCCGCGTCGGTGATCATGCCGGCCTGCGAGCCGGTGAAGGAGCGCGCCTCATGCCCGGTGTCTGAGATGGCCATCGCCAGCAGCGCCATGGCGATGCGTTCGCCGGCCGTCAGCAGCATGTCCAACTCGCGCGCGGGCGGGTCCGGGGAGACGGCCCCGGCCAGCTCGATCAGGTCGTCGGTGGTGTCGCCCATGGCCGAGACCACCACCACCACCTCATGCCCGGCCGCCCGGTAGGCGGCTATTCGTTTGGCGACTCTCAGCACGCTGGCGGCGTCCGCCACCGAGGAGCCGCCGTACTTCTGCACCACCAGGCCCAACGCCTTCTGCCTTCCTTCTGGGAACCCGCTTTGGGAACCGCTCTGGGAACCGCTTTGGGCGCCCGCTTTGGGCGCCGCGCGGCGGCCCGGTTGGGTCGCCATCGCCGGTCGCGGCTCGCTACGCCGCCCGCCAGATTCTTCCACAAAGGCTCGGGCGGCGCCCGGGCGGTGGCGACGCCGGCCGCAAGCAGCCTAAAACGTCACCGCCGCCGGGCGGCGCCGTCCGCAGCCGGGCGCGCAGCCATTCGCAGCCGCCCGATGCCGTCTGGTGCAGTTCGCGGGCCGGGCCGGGCCCGCTCGTCCCGGTTCCCGGGGCGTTCAGCCGATCGCCAGGATCGGGATGAACAGCGCGTACATGGCGATAGTGATCAGGACGATCCCGATCACGTTGAGCCAGACCCCGCCCCGGACCATCGAGCCGATCGAGACGTGGCCTGAGCCGTAGGCGACAGCGTTCGGCGGGGTGGCGACCGGCAGCATGAAGGCGCAGGTGGCGGCCAAGGCCACGGGGACGGCCAGCATCATCGGGTCGAGTCCCAGCCCCAGCGCGACCCCGCCCATGATCGGCACGAACAAAGCCGCGGTGGCAGTGTTGGAGGTCAGCTCGGTCAGGAAGATCACGATCAGCGTCACCACGACCACCGCCAGCACCACTGGGATGGCGCCGAGCGCCTTGGCGCGGTCCCCGATCCAGTTGGCCAGGCCGGTGTTGGTGATCAGCCCGGACAGCGCCAAGCCGCCGCCGAACAGCAGCAGCACATCCCACGGCATGTGCTTGGCCGTGTTCCAGTCCAGCACCATGATGCCCTGGGCGGGCTTGGCCGGCAGCAAGAACAGGACCACGCCGACTGCCATGGCGATGTGCTCATCTTTCACGCCAAGCTCCGACAGGGCCGGGATCAGCGGGAATGCGATCCAGCAGAACGCGGCCAGGACGAAGACCGCGGCGACCAGCTTCTCGCCCGCGGACCACGGGCCGAGCGCCGCCCGCTCCTTGCGGATCAGTTCCCGGCCGCCGGGGATGTCCTTGATCTCTGGTTTGAAGACCACCTTGGTCAGGATGAACCAGGTGATCGCAAGGAACACCACCGACAGCGGCAGCCCCGCCAGCATCCACTTCGAGAAGCTGATGGTGACATCGAACTGCTGCTCCATGTAGCCCTTCAAGAAGGTGTTCGGCGGGGTGCCGATCAGGGTCGACAGCGATCCGATCGACGAGGCGTAGGCGATCCCGAGCATCAGGGCCGTTCCGAAGTTGGACCGGGTCGAGCCGGCCTCTTTGGCCAGCTTCCCCACCAGGGTCAGGATTGACAACCCCAACGGCAGCATCATCACGGCGGTCGCGGTGTTGGACACCCACATGGTGATGAACCCGGAGGCGATCATGAATCCGGCCACCAGCCGGGTCGGCTTGGTTCCGACCAACGCCACCACGAACAACGCGATCCGCTTGTGCAGGTTCCACCGCTGCATCGACAGGGCCAACAAGAAGCCGCCCATGAACAGGAAGATTGTCCCGGAGGCGTATTGGCTGGCGACGGTTGAGAAGTTGGTCGCGGAGCACCAGGTGGGGGCGGGCGAGACGCCGCATTCGCCGTGTTGGGCGAAGGACTGGTAGAGCGGCACCAGGGTGACTGGCAGCAAGGCCGTCGCCGCCAGCGGCACCGCCTCTGTCATCCACCAGACCGCCATCAGCACCGTCAGGCCGGCCGCCAGCTTCAGCGGCCCCGGCGGGTAATAGGCGTCCTCGCCGACGAGTTGAGCGGCCAGCTCCGCGGCTGAGGCCGGCATCGCGAAATACGTGCCGACGCCGAGCACGGCGCCGAGCGTCAAGCCCCAGTAGCGGCGCCGGATGTGCCCTTTGTCCGCCTCCGGCAGGAGTTGGGACTCCGGGTCGAATACTTTAGTTTCTAAATCCGCCATGGCGTTGCCTCCATTGGTCTCGTTCAGGGTGGACTAGCTGGGCGCCACGCCTCACCCCGATCCGGCACGCCTTGCCGGAGGCTGGCCCAGCCCGGCCAGAATAACGCGCCTCGGCCCGGGACGGAAGTCACATCTCGGTAAAAATCTAACGACGTGGCCTGGTGTTGGACTCTCCGCCTCCGTCTTTAGTCCCCGGGCCTTAAGTTCCGCCTAAGTCTGGTTCGCGGGCGCCGCCGCTAACCAGCGGCCACCGTTTTGGGCCGCCATCGCCCGATGCCGTCTGCCCGCCTTCCAGCGCCGCGCCGACCCAGCCGCTAAGCCCGGTCACATTCGCGCCCGCGCATCTTGACCGGGGTTGCGTGCCGCGACCCCGAACCAGGCGCCGCCCCCCGTGGGGCGTTCCGGTTGGATGCCGGTCCGCGGCGCGGCCGCCCGGCGGCCGGGCCTGGACGGGGCTAGAGGGCGCGGCGGCCTTCGAGGGCGCGCGAGAGGGTGACCTCGTCGGTGTACTCCAGGTCGCCGCCGACTGGCAGTCCCGAGGCCAGCCGCGTGACCGGAATCTCCAGTGTTCGCAGCGCCCTGGCCAGGTAGGTGGCGGTGGCTTCGCCCTCGATGTTCGGGTCGGTGGCGAGGATGACCTCAGTGATCGGCTCGGCGCCCAGCCGCACCAGCAGTTCGCGGATGTGCAGGTCGTCCGGCCCGATCCCGCGGATCGGGCTGATGGCGCCGCCAAGCACGTGGTAGAGGCCGCGATACTCGCGCGTCCGCTCGACAGCGATCACGTCCTTGGGCTCCTCGACCACGCAGATCACGGTCTGGTCGCGGCGCGAGTCCTGGCAGACCGCGCAGAGCGGTTCCTCGGCGATGTTGAAGCAACGGCCGCAAAGATGCACCTTCGCTTTGACCGCGCCCAGGGCCGCGGCCAAACGCTCGACGTCTTCTCCGGGGGCGTTCAGAATGTGGAAGGCGATGCGGCTGGCGCCCTTGGGCCCAACGCCCGGCAACGCGGCCAACTCATCGACCAAATCCTGCAGCGCCCCACTGAACACCCGCCCACATTAGCGTTGCGCGAGCGCCAAACCGGGGATTGTTCGCGGCGGGCGCGAAAACTCCGCCTCAGGTTCCGTCAATTTCCTCGATGACCTCACCCCCCAGCATCTCGACCACCAAGGGCACACCGGTCAGGCCCCGCACGCCGGCGTCCGCGTCTTCGGGCGACGCCTCGTCCTCGAATTCCGGCGCCGGAGGCGGGCGGCGGGCTGGCGGCGCGGGCGAGGCGGCTCGGCCAGGCGCGGGTCCCTGGCTGGCCGGGGGACCGGACGCCGACCGCCGCTCGGCCACGTTCGCCTGTTCCGATGCCGCCGCCCCCTCATGGCCAGACGTCCGGCCCGCTGGCGTACCCGACTTGTCGGCCGGGCCGGCGGGGGCGGGGGTCCGGGCCGCGGGCGATCCCGGCCGGTCGGCTGGCGCTGGGGGCGGGGCGGTCGGGGCGGGAGGCGGGTCGGCTGGCGCTGGGCGCGGGTCGGCGGGGGCAGAGGTCCGGGCCGCAGGCGATCCCGGCCTGTCGGCGGGGGCCGGAGGCGGGTTGGGGGCGGCGACCGCCGCGACCACAGCGCTGACTTTGACCGGATGGCCAACCATGTTGGCCGCCGCCTGCTCCACCGCGCCCACGAAGCGGCGCTCGAAGGTTCGGACCAAATCCGGGCTCGGGAAGGCGAGAGTCAGGTGACCGGGTTCGGCGCCGACCAATTGCGCGTCGTGCGCGAGCAATCCGTGCGCGCTCACCGACACCTGCCTGATGTGTTCGAGCAGGCGCGGCCAGTGTTTGGCGACGCCGTCCGGCGCGGGCGCGGCGCCAAGCCGGTCCCCCGGTCCCGGCCGGGCGCCGGTCCCGGACGCAGTTGGCCTCTCGGCCGGGCGATCCGAGCCCTCGGGACTCGGCTCGACCGAACGCCTCGCCGCTGGGCGGGACTGATCGCCCGCGCCGACCCGTCTGGGAGCCTCGGCCGACTGGCCTGATTGGTCCGGGCTATCCGGCCCGCCCTGCGGGCGCGCCTGCGGCGGCCGGGCCGGACCTCTGGGCGGCGACTGTTGATCATTCGGGCGCGAGCCCGCGGGCCCCGCGCCCGGCTGCGGACGCGCGGGCGGCGTGCCGCCGGGACCCGATCCGTCTGGCTCGTCCCAGTCCACAAACTCCCGCGCGGCGCCGGCGGCAGACCGCGGGCCGGGCGCGCCCGGCCCGGCCGCCGGACGGCTCTGACCAGCACGACCTGCCGAGGCCGGCCCGCCAGCGGCCCCCCTTGGCGGCGCGGCGGACCCCCTTGGCGGCGCATCCGTCGCGGCGCCACCGGGCGCGCCGGCTCCGGGCGCAGCGGCTCCGGGCGCGCCGGCTCCGGGCGCAGAGCCGGCCGAAGCCTTGCCGGGCGCCGAGCGGGCCTCGCTCGCCCCGGTGGTCACGCCCGGAATGGTCCAGCCCCCGGCCGAACCGGTGGCAGGCCGCGACTGCCCAGGCGGCCGAGCCGACACACGATCCACCGGCGGCGCGCCCTGGGCGGGCGGGCTGGAAGCGGGGCGGGGCGCCCGACCGGCGGAGGCGGCATCGGGCGCGGGACTTGAAACCTGGCCCGCTGGGGCCGTGACCTGCGCCAACATCAGGGTGCGGGCGGCCAACAACTCCAGGTGCAGGCGCGGCGAAGTGGCGCCGGCCATGGCGGCCAAGCCCGCCGAAACCGCGTCAGCCGCCCGCGTCAACCGGGCCAGACCGAACTGCCCGGCTTGTTCGGCCAGGGCGGCGATGCGATCCTCGGGCAGGCCGCGCAACGCCTGCCGGGCGGCCGGCCCGGCCGCGGCCAGCACGATCAGATCGCGCAGCCGTTCCAGCAGGTCCTCGGCGAAACGCTGAGGCTCGAGCCCCGACTCGACCACCGACTCGACCACCGCGAACACCGACGCGCCGTCGCCGCGGTCGAGCGCCCCAACCATCTGGCTGATCAATTCATCGGGGGTGAAGCCCAACAGGGCGGCTGCGCCTTCGTAGGTCACGCGGCCATCGGTCGATCCGCCGATCAACTGATCGAGGACAGATTCGGTGTCGCGGACGGAGCCGCCGCCGGCGCGGACCACCATCTGCATGACGCCGGGCGCCACTTCAACTTCCTCGGCCCGGCTCAGCTCCTCCATGTAGGAGGTCATCAATCCGGGCGGGACCAACCGGAACGGATAGTGGTGCGAGCGCGAGCGGATAGTCGGCAGCACCTTGTTCGGCTCGGTGGTGGCGAAGATGAACTTGACGTGCGGCGGGGGTTCCTCAACGATCTTCAGGAGCGCGTTGAAGCCCTCGCGTGAGACCATGTGGGCCTCATCCAGCACAAAGATTTTGTAGCGGTCGCGGGCGGGCGCGAAGACGGCCTTCTCGCGCAGGTCGCGGGTGTCGTCCACGCCGCCGTGCGAAGCCGCGTCGATCTCCACCACGTCAAGCGAACCGCTGCCGCCGCGACCGAGTTCCTGGCAACTGGCGCACTCGCCGCACGGCACCGGCGTTGGCCCTTGGGCGCAGTTCAAACAGCGGGCGAGGATGCGGGCGCAGGTGGTCTTCCCGCACCCGCGCGGCCCCGAGAAAAGGTACGCGTGGGACACCCGATCAGTTCGCAGTGCCTGCATCAGCGGCTCAGTGACATGTTCCTGGCCGATCACTTCGCCGAAGTTCTCCGGCCGGTAACGGCGGTACAGCGCTTGATTCACAGGTATGAGCCTACGACGCACCACCGACACCGCGCGCGCTCCCCCAGCGCCGCCCGACGGCAGCGGCGTGAGAGCTGACCCCGCGCCCAGCGCCGGCTGCGGCAGGCGGCGCGCACCGACCGGTCCCCGGAACACGGCGCTTGGAACCGTGTTCCGGGGGTCGGCGCTAGGAGGGGCGGTCTTGGCGGCGGCGGGCGGCCACTAGCAGGCAGCCGGCCAGAGCTAGACCCAGGGCTATGCCCAGAATGCCGATCAGGTTGGCGGCGCCGGTGAAGGGCAGCCAGCGGGCGGCGGGCGGCGGCGGGGCGGCCGGCTGGCGCGGGGCCTCCGGTTTGGGAGCCTCCGGCTCGGGGGCCTCGGGGCTGCTGACGTTGAAGTCAGCCGTGTGGACCCCGGACAGGGGACCGGTCAACACCACCGTGTGAACCCCGGCCAGGGCCTCGGACGCCACCGCCCAATCGAACTGGACGCGACCCGATTCGTCTGCCAGCGCCTCGCCCACCTCGGCGCCGCCGGCCGGCGTGGCGCCGGCGGCCATAACCGAGGCGGCGTCCGCTGACGAGCCGCCAGAGGGGGCCGCGCCGGACGGACCCGACCAGGCCGCCACCGCCTCCCCGGGCTGGAAGTTGACGCCCAGGGCCGCCTGCGGGCCACCGGCCAGCGCATCGCTGGCGGACACAGTGATGCGAGGCACCCCGACGCGCCAGGGGCGCTCCGTCTCCTGTCCGGTCGGCGCCGTCACCACCACCGTCACGGAGTCTCCCTCCGAGGCGGCTGGTTTGAGTTCGCAAGCCCAAGTCTTGTCGGCGCTGGCGGTGGTTTGACAGAGGACCTCGCCCTCGGCGTCCTTGACCACAACAGTGTCGCCGGGAGTGTCGGCCACACCAGTCACCTCGGAGCCGTCGCTCGGGTCGATTTGCGGAACCTGCGGCAAGCGCGTGGAGACAACCGTCTCGGCCGCCTCGGAGACGTTGGCGGCGGCGTCGACCACATGGACCCGCGCCAGCGCGCCGTCCGCCAGCGCCGGAACGACCGCGCAGGCGAAGGATCCGTCGCCGGCCACCCGGCAGGTCGCCACCACGGCCCCATCGCGGTCCTTGACCACGGCCGTCAGCTCGCCCTTGGCCGCGTCGGCCAGGTCCGGATCGGCCACACGGCCGGAAACCGACGCCCCCGCGGACGGGTTGACGGCCGGGCGGGCGGGCGCGGTCGCGTCCGTCAGCGTCAGGTGGGCCGCGCCTGGAGCGCCCACCGCGGCCACCCCGTCGGCCACGATGACATCAGCGGCGATCCCGTCGGGGCCTTCGACTTTGGCTGTGACCGCATAAGAGCCCTCGAGGCCGCGATAGACCACACGGGCGAGCCCGGCGTCCGGCCCCAGGCCGGCGTCGTGGTCGACCACCCCGGCCACGGCCGCTACCACGGCCGGCCCCTCCACCTTCGAGGCGCCCGCGCCGACCCAGGTCCCGGCGGGCACCGTCAGCCAGGCCTTGCAGCCAGCCGGATCGCCGGCGGCGTCGAAGCATGAGGCCAGGTTCCCAGCGCTGTCGCGGATGGTCAGGGTGACCACTTGGCCGGCCGGGTCGTCGGCGCGGACCGGCCCGTCGGGGCTGGTCAACTCGGACGCCCCGCCGGCGGCGCTGCCTCCGGCGAAGACCGCCTGGCGGCGGTGGACCGAGCCCGCGGCCTCAGTCGGCACGGCTTCGCCGCCGATGCTGGCGCCGACCGGGTGGCTGCCGGCCACGTTCGACGCCACCGCCAACGTCACCTTGCCGTCGACGCCGGACGCGAACTCGCCTGGGCCGCAGTCCCCGCCGGACGGCCGGGTGTCCTTGATGACCAGGCCGGCGGGCAGGTCAGGGGCCACACAGGCCCCGGACACCGGCAGCCAAGCGGCTCCTTGGCCGCCGTTCATGACGGTGATTTCGAGCTTGTATGAGTCCTGGCCGTTGGCCCGCACCGCTCGCGCCGACGAGTCGGTCCTGGTCAGCGTGAACCACGACGCCCTGGCCGCTGCCGCCCCGGCCGCGAACTTGACCGAACCGGACCCAGCCTCGACCGGTCCGCCGGCAGTGTCCACGCGGGCGGAGACCGTGAATTCGCCTTCGAACTCCGAGACGATCCAGGCCGTCGCCAGGCCCGGCGTGTGGACGCCGTTCTTGAGGCATTCGGGCGCCGATTCGTCTCCGCCGTCAGCCAAGTCGCCGCAGGTGGTGACCTCGATCACCTTGGCCCCGGGCGCCCCGCCCAGGAACTGCGGCGTCCCAGCCGCCTCGGGCACACTCGCCGGCAGGGCGAAGGTGACCTTGGCGCCGGGCACGGCATTGCCGTGGCGGTCGGCCACCAACACCCGTGCCCAGGATCGGGAGACCGCGTCGTTCAGGACGGCGGCTCCGTAGGCCTCGAAGGAGGCCCTGGTCAGCGCCTCGTCAACGTCGGCCGGCGCGAACTCGGCTCGCAAGGTGGTCTGAGCGGCCGCGACCGGGCTGGTCTGGACCGCGCCAACGGCCACCCGGCCGCCGCCGGCCAGGCCCACGAAGGCCCTGACCCAGACCCAACCGGCCCGGTTGGCGGGAGCGGCCAGGTCGAAGACCGCTTGCCCCGACTGGTCTGAGTCGACCGGCGCGACCGGCGTCCAAGCCCCGCTCCCGGGCGCCGCCGCCGTCCCCCAGGTCCATTCGAAGGACACCGCCCGGCCCGCCACGGCGTTGCCGTTGGCGTCTCTTACCAGCACTTCGGCCCGGTGTGTGGAACCGGAGCCGACAGTCACCGCGGCGCCGGCGGTCGGCATCGACAACTCTGAGACCTCACCGGCCACTCCGCCGGCCACGAACGTCAAGAACACCTGGCCGTCCTGGCGCAGCACAGTGGCTTCGGCGGCGTCCTTGACCGTGGTCAGCTCGCCCGCGCCGGCCAATTGCGCCGTCACCGTGTGATCGCCCGCCCGAATGGTGGTGATGGCGACGGCCGCGCCGCCGCTCTTGACCGCCACCGGCGCCGAGCCGGGGCCGTCGACCACCTTGTCGCCGAAGGTGGCCCGCAGCCCAGCCGGGATGTCGAAGACGACTGTCCCCGATTCGGCCGGGTTCGACTGCGCGTCGAGCACCCGGGCGGCCACCACTAGCGGCGAGATGCCGTCGGCCAGCGGCGCCGGCGTGTCCGGTTGGATCAGCCAGGAGTTAGCCGGCGCCGGGTCACCAGCACCGAAACGCAACGTGAACGGGGCGCCGACGTTTTCCCAGCCGGTGGGTGTGAAGACTTGGACACGGCCCTCATAGGCGCCAGCCTTGGCCGAACCCAAAGACCAGGCGAACTGGCCGATCCGCCCCGAAGCGGCCGAACCAGTCCGGCCCTCTCCCGCCGACCCGGCGATGACCTCTTCCGGCAACCCGGTCAAACGCACCCGCGCGTCCGGGACCAACAACCCCGACCCGGAACGCACCCACAAATCAAGCTTGTAAACATCGCCGGGCCCGCCAGTCGCGGGAACCGACACCGAAGCCCCACCGACCGGATCGGCCGTGTCCGGGTCGAGCCGCCAGTTCGCCTTCGAAGCGTCCGCCGGCCCAGCGCTGAACGACACATAACTCGGCGACCCGGCCACCTCCCCGCCGTCCACCGAAGCCGAAACCGCGAAAGCGCCCGGCTCCAAAGAAGTGAACTCGACCAACGCCAAACCCGCCTGGAAAACCCCACCGGACTCGCAATAAGCCGCCGCGTCGGCCTTGTCAGCCGGATCGCAAGTCGTCACCGAGGCCGTCGTCTCGTCCGAACCCTTGACCGAAGGCCCCGCGATCGAGTCCACACCCGGATCGATCCCGAAATCAACCTTCACCCCACCGATCGGGTTGCCATGCTGGTCGCTGACCACAGCCTTGGCGTAATGCGCCGCCGAACCATCGGCCAACACCAAGTTCGTCGACACCTCCAACACCGACCAACGCGTGTCCGCGCCAGCCGGATCGAAAGACAAATCAACCGGGCTGCCCGACACGATCCGGTCGCCGGCGTAGAAAGCGCAACCACGCCAAGCGCCCGCCCGCGTCGAGGTGAACGGCACCCGGGCCTGGCCCGCCGCGTCGGTGAAAGCCGAACGGTACTGGGTGTTGGCGTCCGCCGCCTGCCGACAAAACGCCTCCGGGTCGCCCACCTGACCACCCAAGAAGAACGCGTACTGCACCGCCAACCCGGACTGCTTGACCGGATTGCCATGCGCGTCGACCAACTCGACCAGAACCTCATAACCATCCTCCGCGCCCGCGACCAGCGGACCATCGGGACTACGCGATATACGCGAAGTGGTGGTGTCGACCGGGCCAGCCGTGAACTCCACCAAAGCCGGCGAGTTCAGCTCGATCGGCTCCCAACCACCAACCCCGGGACCCTGCGCCCGGGCGGTCACCTCATAAACCGCGGCCGTGGTCGAGACGACCTCCAACTCGGCCACCCCGGCGCCGGCCTCGACCACATGCTCGGCCGGGCCGTCAACACCGCCGACCACCGTCAACCCCTCGGGGACGTCGAAAGCGACTTTCGCCCCCAACACCGGGTTCGACTTGGCGTCCAGCACACGCGCGCGCACCACCAGCGAAGCCTTCCCGTCCGCCAACGCCGTGGCGCCAGGACCCTCCAACGCCGACACCAACGAGTCGACCGCGCCAGACGCGAAATCAACGCTCAACACCCCAGGAGCGATCGCCTCAGCGCCCAACAACGCCCGCACCCGGTACGAGCCCGACTTCTCAGACACCAACGTCACAGCCACCCGCCCAGAAGCGTCAGTCCGGTACGGGCCCGGCTCGCCAGCCCTGAGCGCGCCAGGCAAGTCGAACTTGACCTCCGTGTTCGCCACAGCCTGCCCGTTCTTGTCTTTGACCAGCACACTCGCCGTCCACGAGTCAGCCCCGTCAGCCAACACCGCCGGATGCGACCCGCCAATAGCGGTCGTCGCCCCCACCGCCCAACTCGACCGCGCGGCGTCGGGCGCGTCCGGGCCGAACTCCAACCCCGCCGTCCCGACCTGCTCACCAGCCACAACCGCGGTGACAGTGACCGTCTCACCACCAGAGACCGCGTCAACGATCTCGACCCGGGCGACCCCGAGGTCAGAAGTCTTCACAGACACGGTTTGCAGCCCCTGCCCGACGCCGTTCGCGAACTTGGCGCCACCGGTGACAGTGAACTCGACATCGGCCGCGGGCACGGGATTGCCGGCCACGGCCGCGTCCACCACCAAAACCTCCGCGAAGTGGGCGGCGACCCCGTCGTTCAACACCCGCGTCCCCGCCGAACTCGTGAACTGACTGGCCGACGCGACCGCCGGACCGGCCTTGAACCGCGCCGACAACTCACCACCGACCTGCCCAGACGATATAAACGCGGCGACTTCGTAAACACCAGCCACACCAACCGTCCAGTCACTCCAAACCGCCACGCCGTCCGCCGACGCCACCGTCCTAGACCCAGCCCACGACGACGCCCCGACCAGACGCCAACGGAAAACGACCGACACGATCTCGTCGACAAACGAATTGCCAGAAGCGTCGAACAAAGCGACAGTCGGGGTGTGGAACTCCGAACGCACCGTCTTCGCCTCCCCAGCCGTCGGAATGGTGAACTCCGAACGACCAGCCGACACATCCGCGTTCGTGAACACCGCCACCGCCGGGCTGCCCTGAGTGATCGACTCGCCACCGACCTTCGCCGTCACCTCATAACGACCCCGCGTCTTCGACACCAACGGCAACACCGCCACACCCGCGGCGTCGGTCCGAGCCACGACCCGATCCGGCCCGTCAACCCGGCCCACCCCAGACGGGTCGACACACGTCACCAAACCCGGGACGTCGAACTCGACCTCCGCGTCCACCACCGGGTTGTCGTTCGCGTCCCTGACCTGCGCCTTGATGACCTGCTGCTCACGCCCGTCAGCCTTGGCCGAACCAGTCTCAGGCCCGACCAGCCTCGACTGGCCCTCAGACGCCGCCCCAGCCACGAACACCGCGAAAGCCTCGTCGGCGTCAGCGTCAGCCCCGTCCACAGACAACCGATCACCGCCCAACTCGACCGACACCGCGAAACGACCCGACTTCAACGACGTCAACTCATAAGTCGCCGTCCCAGACACACCGTCCACACGCTCAGAAGTGACCGTGTGCGAACTAGACCGACCCGGCCCCTTCACCTTGACCTCAGCCGAGACGCCGTTCAACGGATCACCGCTGGCGTTCCGCAAAGACACCACCACCCGGTAAGAATCCCGCCCGTCAGCCGTCGCCGGATCGCCCTGATTACCAGGGTCCCGCGACACCGTGAACCAAGACCTCACCGGATCAGCCGCGTCGTTGGCGAACTTCACCTTCTGCGGCGCCGACTCACTGACCTCCGTGACGCCACCGACGACCGTCTCCAACAAACCGACCACCGGGAAAACACCCTCGAACTCCGAGACCAGATGAACCCGCGCCCAACCGTCGTCCCCGGAAACCTCCCAAACCTCTTTACGGCCATCCGCCAACGGGGTGAAGACCGGTCCGTCACCACCCACGGCCACCCTGAAGCCAAGCCTGACCCCCTTGATCGGATTGCCCAACGCGTCAGTCGCCCGCATCCGCGCCCACAACTCCTGCGTCCCAGTCGCCAAAGCCGTGGTGCTCTGGACCTCGAACGACGCCAACGTCACCGAACCGTCGAACTCCCCAGCCACGAACCGCGCCGTCTGCGGCGAGTCCGACACCTCGGCGCCCGCCACATAAGCCCGCACCGTCACCGTCCCCGCCTGCGACGACGCGAACTCCAACACCGCGATCCCGTCCAAACCCGAAGTCGCGGTCTGCTCAACGACCGCGCCGCCCGCCAAAGCCCGACGGAACATCACCGACACGCCCGCCTTGGCGTTGCCATGCTGATCCTTGACCAACACCTCAGCACGGTGTTCCGCCCGGCCATCAGCCACCTTGGCAACACCACCCCGCGCCGTCGGGACACTCAAAACCGAAGAACCAGCCACCGCAGCGCCAGCCACGAACTTCAAAGACACCCGGCCGTCACCACCCACGACCTTCTTCTCCTCAGCGTCCTTGACCACCAAAATCCCAGACCCACCGACCGACGCGCCGACCGTGTAAACACCAGCCCGAACAGTCTTATACTCAACCGCCGCATAACCAGCCGAAATCGCCGCGGCGACAGTCACACCGTCACCACCGACCACCTCACTGCCACCAACAACCGCGGTCAACCCATCCGGAACCGTGAACACAGCCGAACCAGCCTCAATATCATTCTGATTCGCGTCCCGCAAATGCGCCCGGACCTTCAACCCATCACCGCCAACCGTCGACGCACCCCCCGGCGCGATCAACCACGACTCACCAGCCAAACCCGCACCAGCACCGAAACGCAACGTGAACGGCTCCGGGTCGATGACCGCCCAGCGGCCTCCGCCGGTGTTGACCTCGACCACGCCGGTGTAAACGCCGGCCTTGGCCGAATACAGCCGCCAGATGTGGAAGCCGTAGTTGCCCGATGTCGGTTGACCGGTCACGCCGTCGACGCCACCGGCCTCGACGATCGAGACGTTGTCGGTGTCCAGTCCGGTCAGCCGCAGCCGCGCGTCCGGCACCAGGATGCCGGAGGCCGACCGGACGGTGGCGCGCAGAGTGTAGGAGTCGGCCGGGTCGCCGGAGGCGGTCACAGACACGCCCGGGGAGGCGACCGTGTCCGGGCTCAGCGTCCACTGGGACTTGCCCTTGTCCGGCCAACCGGCGTCGAAGGAGACCTGGCCGGGCGAGTCGGCCACCGCGTCGCCGCCCAATGTGGCGCTGACGTTGAACGAGCCGGGCTCTTTGGAAGTGATCGTGACCAGCGCCAGGCCGTCCTGGTCGCACCATTCCGGCGCGTCGTCGGCGGCGGCGTCACAAGAGGTCACCAGGCCGTCGGCGGGAGCCAGGGTGGGCCCGGCAACGCCATCCGCGCCCTGGTCGATGACGAATTGGACGGCCTGGCCGGCCACCGGGTTGGAGTTGGCGTCGCGCACGATCACCCAAGCCGAGTGCTCGGCGGCGCCGTTGGCCAGGACGGTGTTGCCGGTGGTCTGCAAACGTGAGGAAGCGGCCGTGGGCGCTCCTGCCTCGAACGCCAGCTGCAACGGCGAACCGCCGGTGATCTGCCCCGCGCCGATCGTCGCCTGTGCCCGCCAGAGACCCGCGCGAGTGGTGGCGAACTCGACCTGGGCCACGCCGTCGGCGTCTGTCGCCAGGTGTTTGACCTCGGCTGGCAGGCCCGCCACGGGCGCGCCGCCAGCGCCGATCAGCCTCAGCGTCACCTCCACGGCGGTGTCCGCGACTTTGACCGGGTTCCCGTGTTTGTCTTTGAGGGAGACGCTCAAGGTGTAGTGGGCGGCGCCATCGGCCGTCAGCGGGCCGTCCTGGTCCTTCGACAGCCACGACTCGGTCAACGAGGCGGTGCCGGCGGTGAACACCACCCGCGCCGGCGAGCCGCCGGTGATCGCGGTCCAGCTGTCCGCTTCGCCCAGACGCGCCTCGGCGGTCACATCATAACCGCCGGCCCGCGTCGACACCAGCGCCAGGCGCGCCTGGCCGCGGGCGTCGGTCTTGACCTCGGCCTTGCCCCCGCCGGCCAGGCTGGTTCCGTCCGGGACCGCGAAGCGGACCGCGGCATCGGCCACCGGGTTCAAGAAGACGTCGCGGACCGTGGCGGTGACCACCTGCTGCGAGGCGCCGTCAGCGGTGGCCGGACTGGCCGGGGCGGTCAGATAGGTGTCCCCGGCGGCGCCGGAGATGGCCCCGGCAGTGAAGATGATGCTCTGGTCGGCCTCGGGGATGGGGGTGGCGCCGAGCAGGGCGTTGACGGTGTAGACGCCGGCGGCGGTGGCCGTCAGGTGGACCGTCAAGCGGCCCTGGCCGTCCGTCTGGTAGGGGCCGGGCTCGGTGATGGCGACGGCAGTCGGGACGTCGAAGTCGACCCGGGCGTCGGCTTTGCCCAACCCGTTGGCGTCATTGACCTGGACCGATGCCGTGAAGGCGGGTTTCCCGTCAGCGACCTGCGCCGTCTGGGGCGCGATCGTCCAAGACGATTTGGCCGCGTCCGGGGCGCCGGCGGCGAAGAGCAGCCCGGCGCTGGCGATCGGTCCTGACGTCAGCGCCGCCGTCACCTGAGCGGTGACCGAGGCCGATGACGCCACCAGGGCGGTCGCCTGGCCTTTGTCGGAGGTCTTGAGCGCGCAGCTGTGTTCCTGGCAGGCGCCCACGAAGAAGGCCGGGCCGGAGTCCGCCAGCCCGAAGGAGACCGTTTCGCCGGTCACGGGGTTGCCGAGGGCGTCCCGGACGGTCACCGTCGCGGAATGGGTGTCTTTGCCGTTGGGCAGCACCGATCCGCTGGAGGTGGTCAGGCTGGAGTTGGCGGCGTTGGCCGGGCCGGCCCGGAAGGTGGCTTGCCGGGTGGTGTCCGAGTCCGGCACCTGACCGACGGTCAGGCTGGCGCGAACCTCGTAGACGCCCGCGACTGAGACGGTGAAGTCCTTCCAAAGGGCGACGCCGTCCTTGGCGGTGACGGCCGGTCCCGCCTGCCAATCGGCGGCGCCGCTCAGCCGGTAGTGGAACTGGACCAGCGCCGCCGGCGTGTAAAGGTTGCCGGAGGCGTCCCGCAGCGTCACCCGGGGCGTGTGAAACTCGGTCACAACTGTCTTGGAGCTGGTGGCGGTGGGGATGTCGAACTCGGAGCGGGCGGCCGAGAGGTCGGCGTTGACGAACGTCACCTGAGCCGGCGAGCCGGCTCTGATGTCCTCGCCCGCGACCGTCGCGGTGACCGCTCTTTGCCCAGTCTTGGTTGAAACCAGCGCCAGCTCGGCGACCCCGGCCGGCAGGCCGCCGGCGCCGTCGGCGGTGACGGTCTCAAAGGTCGGGCCGGCGACCAGGCTGCCGTCCTCAAGTTTGATCTTGGTGTCGGCCGGGACCGCGAAGACGACCGCCTGGCCCAGCACGGGATTGCCGAAGGCGTCGCGGATTTCAGCGCGCACCACCTGGGTCTCTTGGCCGTCGGCTTTGGCTGACCGCACCGGCGCGATCAGGCGCGAGTCGGCGCCGTCGACGGATGGCGGCCCGGCCACGAACTCGATGGTCTGGACCTTGACCTGGGAGTCCGCCTCGGTCCCGACCAGATCGTTGCCGATCTTGACGGTCACGTCCCAAAGGCCCGCCTTGGAGGTTGTCAACGACACCTGGGCTTGGCCCTGGCCCAACTGGCCGGAGACGATGTTGTGCTCGGACTCTTTGGCGCCGGGGATGTTCCGGGGTGTCATGTGGACGGTCGCGCCGGCGTCGTTCAGCGGCGTGCCGGCCGCGTCCCTGAGGGTGACGGTGGCGATGTAAGACTCGACGCCATCGGCCACCACCTTCTCGGTCGAAGCGTTGCCGGGTGCCGGCGCCACCTTGAAGCTGGATGTGGCGGGCTCAGCGGCGGCGTTCGAGAAGTGCACCTGGAGCGCGGTGGTGGTCACCTGCCCAAGCGAGCCCTTGACGTCGAAGTCGCCCGGCCACAGCGAATAGATCCGGCCCCGCGCCCAGCCGTCGTCGCCGGAAAGGGCGGTGGCCGTTTTCAGGCCGGTGGCGGCGTCGGCGAAGCGCGGGCCGTTCTTGGTCTGGTAGTCCAGCAGGAAGCCCAGGTCGACATCCTTGATCGGGTTGCCGTGCTGGTCCAGCGCCCGCATCTTGGCGGCCGCCCAGGCCACCCCGTCGGCCTTCTTGACGGTCGAGTCCACGGTGAACGAGCCAAGGGTGGCGTGGGCGTCCAACTCGCCGTGGGCGAAGGCCGCCGTCTTGGGCGAGCCTTGCACGTCTTTGGTCGCGCCCACGATCCGCGCCTCGATGGTCCAGACCGAGGCCGAGAGCGACCCGAAGGAATACGAGGCGACGCCGTTGGCGTCGGTCGCCACCGGCTGCGACGAATCAGAGCGCGGGTTGCCCTGGTTGTCGGTGTAACTCCACCGGAAGACGACTGCGGCCGCGCCGGCGGCGACCGGGTTCGAGTTGGCGTCTGTGACCGCGACTTCGGCCGTGTGCTTCTCGGCGCCGCCGACCAGTTTGGTGGTCAAACCGTCCACGCCGGCGGTCGGAATGGTCAGGACGGACTGATCGCTGGACGCGGCCGCCGCCGAGAAGACGGCCTTGGCCCGGCCGTCAGCGCCGACTTGAGTCTGCTCCGCGGCGTCTTTGACGACCGTCACCGCCTGGCCCGCCAGGCTGGCGGTGACAATGTGGGTGGCGGCCTTGGTGGAGGTCAAGTCGATCCGCGCCCAGCCGTTCTCGACCGGGGCGGTGACTTGGCCGGGTCCGGCCACGGGGGCCGGGGCGGACTCGAGGCCCACGCCGGTCCCGGCCCCCGCGCCGGTTTCGCCGCCACCGCCGGTGACACCAACACCGGCGCCGACGGCAGTCGCAGCCGTCCCTTCTGGGATGGTGAACTCAATTACGCCCGTGGTGGCCGGGTTGCCCAGGGCGTCGAAGGCGCGGACTTTGACCGGCAGACTGGTCAGGCCGTCCGCCCGGCCGGTCTCGCCCGGCTCGACCAGCCAAGAAGTCGTGGCGGCGGGGGCCCCGGCGATCATCCGCGCGAAGCCGTTGCCGCCGGACTCGACCGCCACCGGCTCGCCCGCCACCTCGACCGTCACGGCCTTGTCGCCGGACTTGACGCCTGTGAACGTGGCCGTGTAGACGCCATCGGACACGTGCTTGAACTTCGAGAAGGTGAGCCCAGCGTCGCTCGTGGCGGACGCTTTGATGGTGTCCGCCGCTTGGACCACCGGGTCGCCGCCGGCGCCGACCAGGCGGGCCGAGACCTCGCCCCGGTCGCGGCCGTCCGCCACCACCGAGTCGGCCGAGACCGTGAAACTGGAGGCTGCGGCGTCGACTTCGGAATCGATCCAGGTCAAAACCTTGGGCGAGCCGGGGACCTCCGCCTGGCCGGCGTTTGTGGCCAGCGTGGCGGTGATGACGCAGACTCCCGCCTGGGCGGAGTTGACGGCGGCCGAGGCCTTGCCGGTGGCCGAGGTCCGCAACTCGATGGAGCGGGATTGGTTGTCCTCGAAGACGGCCGGGCAGGCGCCCGCGGCCGGGTCCGCCTGATCCGTCAGGGTCAGCGTCACGCGGGCACCGCCGATCGGGTTGTTGCGCCCGGCGTCCCAGACGCGCACGCCGGGGTGGAAGGCCATGGAGGTCTCATGGGCCACGGAATCGCCGCCGTCCGGCTGGTCCGCCGGGTCGTCCCAGTTGTCCTGGGGGTCAGTCTCGCCTTGGTGCTCCTTGCTGTCGCCGAGCACAAAAACCGACTCGCCGGGCGCTGCCGGCGGCGTCACGAAGAGGGCTGTGACGTGGCCCAGGCCGGTGCTCTTCTCGCGCACGTCGAAGGCTTCGCCCTCCTCAGGTGTGAAGGTGACTGTGATCTGCTTGGCGCCGGCCCTGGCGGCGTAGACCTCCAACTGGTAGACGCCGGCCTCGCAGCCGTCGGCGCCGGCCGGCGCCGCGCAGGCGAAGCCGCCCTCTCCGATGCCCGCCGGGTCGGCGTAGCGCACTCCTTCGACCCCCGCGGCCGGCGCGCTGGCGAAGAGGCGGCCGGCCGCCCCCCGGTACGGGTTGCCGCCGGCGTCGGCCAGGGTGACGGTGATGGTTTGCCGGCCCCAGGTCTCGGCCTTGGCTTTGGGGTCGTTGCGGTTGGCCAGTTGCCCGGGGGTGGTGGTGATCTCCATGTCCGATGCCGTCTGGTCCGGTTGGTCGGCCACGAAGACAAAGGTTTCGGCTTGCGTCAGGATGACGGCGGACGCCGTGCCGCTGTTGAAAGCGATCCGCTTGCCCTGGAAGACGCCCGGGGTGGGCGACCAGATCTTGACGTCGTAGACGCCCGCTTGGCCGCTTTCGGCGATCTCGACGTTGGCGGCCGCCGGCTCCGTGTCCGCCCAGGTCAGCTTTGCGGCGCTGATCGGGTTGCCGTTGGCGTCCTTGAGAACGACCCGGCCAAGGTGGTAACGCTGCGGGTCGTCCGGGTTCGAGGCCGAGGCGATCCTGGGCTCGGTCGAGGTGATGACGAAGGACGACTCGGCGGCGGAGGCCTCGGCCATGGCGGTGAAGGTCGCGGTGACGTGTTTGACGGAGGGGTTGCCCTTTTGCCCGAGCTTCCCGGAGACCCCGGCCACGCTGATCGCGAGGCGTTTCTCGCCAGCTTTGGTGGCGCCGACCGTGACACTGTAGTGGCCGTCCTCAGCCGGGTCCTCGGTCACGTTCCCGAAGACGACGCCGCTCGCCGGCGGACAGTTGATGGACCGCTGGCCGGTGACGCAAGACTTGGTGAAGTTGGCGTCGGCCAAACCGGTGACGCCGTTGCCCTGGCCGTCGCGCACCCAGATGTCGAGCCGGTAGGAGTCAGCCGGGTCGACCTGGCCGTGGTTGGCGGCCCGGTCCTTGGTGTCATCGAGGGCGATCTCGCCGCTGGCAGGCGCCCCCGCTTTGAACCAGATTTCGACCGGCGAGGTGTCCGTGCCCTCGCCGGTGGCCTTGTTGGTGAGGTGGCGCCCGGCCAGGCGCGCACTCAGGCCGTAGCCGCCAGGCGCGCTGGCGATCACGCGGACGTCTTGGTCGCAGCCTCCGGCGGAGTCCAAGACGCAAGTCAGGGCTTGGCCCTGGGCGATCCAAGAGGCGCCGTCGTCGCTGGAGCTCTCAAGGCGCGCGCCATCGGCGGGCTCGGCGCCCAGCGGCGCCAACGCCAACTCGACCTCGGCGCCGGCCGCGGGCCGGGTCTGCTCCTGGCCGTCCGCGTCGACCACCACGCCCAGCGCCTCGACGCTGACCGTGGACGAGCCCAGCGGCACGGTCAGGCGGTCGGCTGGGTCCTGGTTGCTGCTCGGGTCGGCGGTGACGGAGGACTTCAGATAGTCGGCCTCCGGGGCATAGGTCAAGCGGCAGGTCACATCCGCCGGCAAGACACCGACGGCGGGTGCCGCCAAGGTCAGCGAGCCGGCGGCTTGGTCGACCTGCGCGTCCAAGCGGGCGCCGCTGAGCGAGTCGAAACAGTAGCTGTCCTGGGACTGGCCGCCCTGCTGGCGGTCGGCCAGCCGCCAACCGTTCACGCCGGTCGCGCCCACGGCGCCAACAGCCGCCGTGGTGATGGACACGCCCTGGCTCAGGGACTTCAGCGCGTGGCCCGAAGCGCCCGCCTGGAAACTCCCATCTGCCTTGGTAAGCACGGTGTCAGTGGCGGAGGAAGGGGCCACGGTGGAGATGTTGGCGGCGTCCAGCGACAAGCTGACGTTGGCGGCGGCGCCGCCCAGGCTGCGCGCTTGGAGCCTGAGGACGCCGTTGGCCAGGCCCAGGCGGTAGTCCTCGATTTCGCCGAGCGGGACCCAGGGGGCGCTTCCACTCCCGGAGCCGCGTGAGACGGCGGTCATGGCGTCGTCGGTCGAGACCCTGGCGCGGGCGTAGAGCGGCGTCACATCGCCGGTCGGGCTCGGGTTGCGGGGCGCGTAGTCGCATTGGACATAGCCCTCCTGGTCCGGGACCGCGGAACAGCCCCCGCCGCCGAGCAGAGGCTCGGCCATGGTGGCGGCGGCCTTGCCGCCCTCGACCGCCGTGATCCACGCCTTGACCCTGGCGGCGGCGTTCAATTCGGCCGGGACATTGGCTTTGGCGCGGAAGGCGTAGGTCTGGCCTGAGGCCATCAACTGCCCCTGGGCGCTCTGCCAGGCGCTGGCGTCCGGCGCGCCGCCGGCGCCTTTCGGCGCCAACTCCAAGCCGTCATCAGCGCTGTGGGCGTCCGCGCCGGCGCCCGGCGCGCCGTCCGGATAAACCCCGGCGGCCGCGCCCAGGTGCAGGTAGGGCCGCCCGGCGCGGGTCGGGTTGGCGTAGGGCCCCTGGGCCGCGTTGGTGGTCTTGTAGCCGTCCGGCGCGTCACCCCAGGAAGCGGCCGTGGTGATGCCGAAATCGGCCACAATGCGGGCCTTGGCCGTGCGCGCCTCGACATTGGTGACTATGCCGGCGCCCGCCGCCGGGTCCAACGGATTGGTTGTCGACTCCGGGTCGGCGCCGTCCAGGCGAGCCCCCCAGCAGCTGCCGGAACCGCTGTGCAATTGGTAGTCTCCGGCGTCACTGGAGCAATACGGCCGGACCAGGTTGGTCAGGCCGTCGTCATCGCTTTCCCGGCCGGCTGAGGCATAGGTCTGCCGCGCCGCCGCGTCGCCGATGGACGGCCGGATCGGTCGCACCAGGTACTCCCGGTCCTTGGCGTTCAACAAGGTCGAGTAGCGGCCGTCGCTGTCGGTGGGGACGGTGATGCGCTTGGTCCAAGAGGTCGATCCGGACGCGGCGTCGCCCTGCCAAATCTCGACCTTCACCCCGCCGACGCCGGACTCGCCGCGGTCGATGACACCGTTGCCGTTGGCGTCGTTGTAAATGGTGCCGGTGACGGTGGCGGCGGCCTGGCCGCCAGCCAGGTCCTGATATTTGGCGGTGCTGTCCTTCATCTTGCCGAGCCGAGTCACCTGCTCGGTCATCAGGTCCCACCGACGCACCACCGACGGGCTGGACTGATCGATGGTGTAGAGCGCCCCGTCCATCAGGGCCATGCCGCTGATGGCCGTCGCCCTGGGGTTGGCCTCCTGCGTGAAGGTCTTGACAATTGTGTATTCCCAGATCACGTTGGTGGGGTCGGGACTGCCGTCCGGCTTCTTGGGGACGTCGACCCGGACCAAGGCGTGACGTTCGGGTCCGCCGGTCATCATGATGTAGAAGTCGCCTTGGAGGTCCACCACCACGTCGTCGGACATGACCCAATTGACGTTCGGACCCCTCAGCCCGGTGGCCTCAAGCCATTGCTGGTTGAGCGTCTTGCCATGAGCGCCGGTGATTTCGTTGACGCCCGCCAGGCACGTCATCGGCTGAAGTGTGGCGCCCTCCTGCCAACCCAACTCGAAGATGCCCAACTTGGCGGTGCCGACCAAGGACGTTCCGGACAGCTCCATGCCGCCCCAGGACGAGGCGTAGAGATAACCGTTCTCCTGATTGATGGCCGCGGACTGGGCGCCCGCCTGGTAGCAGGCGGTCTTGCTGGCCCCCTCCGCCACAGCCGCCTTGGTCAACGGCTGATAGGCGATGGCGTCCACTTTGGGGGTGGGACTGGAGGTGTCCGGCTGGAACAGAATGGTCTTGCCATAGGTGACGTCGATCCCGATCATCCCGTTGGTTTTGTCCCCCCGCGCCTTGTAGAGCGCCGGGCCGGTGGCGATCGTGATGGTGCCGTGGGTCGCGGCCGCGCCGTCCACCTTCCCTGCCAGGTAGGCCACCTTCTCCGGCGCCCGCCAGGTGGCGGGCTCCAACCAGGACGGATCGAGCCAGGCAGAAGCCCAAGTCGAGCCCAAGTTGTCGTTCGCCGCCTGGTGCCAGAGGTATTCCTCGCGGAACTGGCCGTCCCATGGGGCGTAGATGTTGACGGCCTCGGCGCTGGAGACGCCCATCGTTGTCTGCGCCACCACCAAGCCGCCGAGTCCCGTGGCCGCGACAGCCGCGAGCGCCACCACCTGCCGCGCGCGTCGCTTCAGATTTTCCTTGCGGGAACGTGATTCAACCTGGGCGCGCACAGCGCTCATGGGGACACTCCTTGTGGGGGTCGGGGTTCTTGCCTTTGTGGGGATTCAGTTGTGGCAGGAAGCTAGCGACCACCCCGGCCGTTGGTCCGTTTGGGGGGTCCCCGCACCGCTGCTCGGTGGGAGTACGAATGTTCATCGCGTTCCCGAAGCTCACTATTCTTGCAGGTGGAAGCCACTAGCGCGACCATTTTGGCTAATAGCTGAACTGGCTGGCCAATTCGTGCCGGAGTAGGACCGTAGTCCCGTTTTGGGTTTTGTTAGGGGTGTTACCGGCCGGCGCCACGAGAGCCAAAAGGACCCCTCGCGCACCCGGCAGAGCCCACCTGCCCTTGCTGCCTTCCGGCCCTGGGGGGGTTCAGCGAGATGCCGCCACGCGAGGGGTCGAGTCACAAGACTAGCTCACGGCGTTAGGGTGTTGGGTGTCCGCCCGGAGCGGGCCCGCATCATAGGAACCGATCAGGAGCCGCCATGGCCGCCGCGCCGCCTTCAACACCCGACCTCGCCGACCAGCACCCCGACACCGCCCAAGCGCTGAGGGCCGGGTTCGTCAGCTTCGGCGGCCGCGAAGCCTTCAGCGGGCCGGCCCAGACGGTCAAGTGTTTCGAGGACAACTCCAAGGTCAAGGAGTTGGCCGCCACGCCCGGCGAGGGCCGCGTGCTCGTGGTGGACGGCGGCGGCTCGCTGCGCCGGGCGCTGCTCGGCGACCTGATCGCGGCGGCCGCGGCCGCGAACGGCTGGGCGGGCTTCGTCATCGGCGGCGCCGTCCGCGACGTCGAAGTGCTCCGCGACCTAAACCTCGGGATCAAAGCGCTGGGCGCCATCCCCCTCAAAACCGACAAACGCGGCATCGGCGATGTCGGCGTGCCGGTGGAGGTTGGCGGCGTGGTCATCCGGCCCGGCGACCAAGTCTTCGCCGACGCGACCGGGATCGTGGTGCTGCCGGCGCCGCCCGCCCGCCAGCCCTGACCGCTCCCCGGCCTGAACGCCCTCCCGGGCGGTCCTCGACCGAGCGCGGGCCGCTCAGTACTGGGTCCAGGTCGGGGGCGCCTTCCTGGTCTGGGCGCGCCGGGCGGCCACAGCCACCACCACCACCGCCGCCAGCGCCACGACCCCGCCGCCCACCACCACGAACGGCAACCAAGCCACGGAACCCGGGTCAGAGGCCGCTTCCCCACCCGTCGGCGAAGAACTCGCAGACGCCGAAGGGCTCGGCGCCGACTCCGATTCCGAAGGGCTCGGCGGCGCCGGCGGCTCCGTCGTCAAAACCCCCATCTCGCCCAACAACGGGTTCACATCCGGATACTGGGACGGATCAGCCGCGAACAACCGCGGCACGTCAACAGCGCCCCAACCCCAATAATCATCCCAAGACGGCTCGTGGTCGAAGTCCCAAGTGTTGCGGACAAGGGATTGAACCAACTGAGCCTTCGAGGCCTCAGGGTACTTCACCGCCAAATCAGCCAACAACCCCGCCACCACCGGCGCCACATACGAGTTCCCCGCCACCACAGCCGCCTCCCAACCACCACCAGCCACCGGCACCAAACCCGCGCCATCCTGCGTGCCCGGACCCACCACCGCGGTCTCCGGATCAGAAAACACCAACCACTCCGGCAACTCCCCATCCGCCTTGAAACCACGCACTTTCGCCACCCCCGGCTGCGGCGACGCGCCACGAAGATAGTGATCCATGTCGTTCCC
Organism: Bifidobacteriaceae bacterium; assembly: GCA_031278655.1. Lineage (GTDB taxonomy): Bacteria > Actinomycetota > Actinomycetes > Actinomycetales > WQXJ01 > JAIRTF01. Next base: position 829 of record JAITJZ010000104.1, on the reverse strand, counting down.
CGACGGCCGAACAGCGATCACCTCACCCGCCTGGATCTCCTCCGCCGCAGAAGAGAAGCTAATGCCCATCGAAGACGTGATCACATCCGCGCCCGCCTCAATCGCCGCCAGCACCGCCTTATCCTCACCATACGGGCCGGTCGCGCCCGTGCCGGCGCACCGCGCCACGTCCGGATCCGCATCCACGTTCCCGGCGACCACATAATGCAAAATCTTCGCCTTCGGGGCCACACCCACCGGGCCCTTCACACCACCCACCAACGCCCCATTCCCCACCAACCGGGCCGTCACATTCGTCCCATGCTCCAAAGCGGTCAAAACCTCCGCGCCCGCCTCCCCCGTTGGGATCTCACCCGGCGACAACACCCCCGACGTCGACGTCCCCGACTCCAAACCCTCCACCCCTTCCGGGTAACCACAAAACGACCGGACCTCAATATCAGCATCCGCGAAAACCGGCGCAGACGTGTCAATCCACCCATCCAACACCGCCACCGTCAAACCCCGGCCGTCAAACCCAGCCTCCACCACCTCCGCGATCCCGGTCTCCGAGTAATACCACCACGGATCAACATCCGCAGGCGCCCCCAACCCCGGCCCCGCCCCGAGCGCCGCGGCCAACGCCGCGGCCGCGGCCCGTCCCCCGAACACTCCAGCCACACACCAACTCATCCGGACCAAACTCCCCTCAGGGCTGCGTCAAACGCCGCCTTGGCGCCGAAAGAATCATAGCCGGGCGGCAACCCGCCGGCCCAGAGCGACCCAGGTCAATGGCGCCGCCGTCAGCGCGGCGGCCAGACCGCGATCCGGACGGGGCCCGGGCGCAAGG
>JAITJZ010000091.1 GCA_031278655.1 Bifidobacteriaceae bacterium | reverse complement strand
ACACTCGATGACCGAGTGTCGGATCCCGTACACGCCCGCCCCCCCAAAGCCACCAGCCGCCGCCCCCCGAGCGCGTCAAACTGACCCGCCACGGCTGATTTGGGGTTGGCGGGTCAGTTTGACGTCGGGCCGGGCCGGCGGCCTGGGGGCGGCTCAGCGAAATCGCTGGTGAGGGGGACGCGCCTGGTCGCCGCTCGGGCTCGGGCCGGCGCCTTGGGCGTCAAACTGACCCGCCACGGCTGATTTGGGGTTGGCGGGTCAGTTTGACGTCGGCCCGGCCCCGCGGCCGCCTCCGGCCCCGCGACCGCCCCGGCCCGGCGCGGACCGGGGCGGCGGCGCGGTCTTGGTCGTCATCTCGCGCCGCTGGAACAGTTCTGGTCGTCATTCTGCTCCGCGGCCGCCCGACGGGCCGGCGAACCCCCAGGTCGGCTTCCCCGGTTCAACCGGAAATGGAGCAAGATGACGACCAAGTTCCGCCAAACGGAGCAAAATGACGACCGCTGGCGAGCCGACACACATCCGAGCCGACACTCCCGCCCCGGCGAACCCGGCCATCAGCAGCATCAGGTCCAGGTGGGTCAAAAAGACGAACTGCTCCCACCAGGCGAACCGGGTGAACCACCCGGCCAAACTGAGATAGCCGATCCCATATCCGCCGGCCAGGTCCTCGACCGCCGCCCAAGGGCTGAGACCTCAAGACGAGCCGCTCAAGCGAGCCGCCCGAGCGACGGCCCGCTGGGGGCACTAGATTGAGCCAACTCGGGTCTGGCTGGGCTGGCGGCCTGCTGAGCTGGCCGGGGGCGCCCAACGGGCCTGGCTGGGGCGGCGCAGTCGGCGAGGATCGGTGGATCGAGGTTAAGAAGACCGTCTTGCCTCATGTCAAGATGATCGCGAAATGTGAGAGCGTGCCTCATCTAATGTGATCGCGAAACGGGGTTGGCGGTGGGGTCCTGCGGGGAGTGCGTTCCGGGCTAGAAGGGCTGCCCGTCAGGGAGGGTGTCGTCGCCTTCTTCGGGGTCTTCGAAGCGCGCGAGGTAGGAGGCGACGTCGTCTTCGATGTCGGCGCGGCGCCGGTCGAGGTCGGGGGCGGCCATGGAGTGGCCGAGCGCGTTGAGGATTTGATCCCAGTTCCGTTGGCTCGCGGGGATAGCGGCGATCAGCGCGGTGATCCGCTCGTCGATGGTGGCGCGCAGGCAGGCCAGCAGCCACAGCTCCCGCCTGTCGGCGCCTATCGGGTCCTGCCAGTCGGCGGCCAGCGAGGTGACCGCCAGGTCGATGGCGTGCCAGGTCTCCGGGCCAGTCTCAACTCCGCTCACCATCCCAGCATCCCATGTCGTGCCGACGCCTGGAACAGGCCGTCAGGCAGCTTCGCGGCGCGTGTGGGTGACGGCCCTGGCCGAGTCGATCAGCTTGTTCTGCGCCTGGTTGATCCGCCGGGTGATCGCGGCCGGGTTGAGGTCTTGGTGGCGGGCGGCCAGCCGGTCGGCTTTCGGGCCATCGGGCAGCGCGGCGGCGTCTAACACCCGCCGGTAAGGGGTGCGCGGGGAGTCGTAGACGCGTTTCTTCCGGCCCGAGCGGGTCTCGGCCCAATCGACTGCTTTGACACACGGCAGGAGGTGGTTCTGCTTGTCCATCACATCGACCCACAACCGGTTCAACAGCGCCATCTCGGCGTCGGTCTCATACCGGTAGCGGAACGCGTGCTTACGCACCCACGCGCCGTTACGCTGCTCGACATGGGCGTTGTCGTTGTGCTCATAGGGCCGCGACCGAGTGATCGACGCGATCCCCTTCCGCTCGCACCAAGCGATCAAACCCCAGTTCAGAAACTCAGAACCGTTGTCAAAATCGACCCCGAGGAGCGGCCACGGCAACTGCCGCACGATCCACTCCATGCCTTTTTGCATGTGCAGGAACGACTTGTTCTTCACCGTCCGCGTCACCGTCCACCCCGTGAACGGGTCGGTCGCGCAGATCGTCACCAAATAGTCGCCCGAGGTGGTGTGACCGCAGTGCGCGACCGTGTCGATCTCCAAATAGCCCGGCACGGCCGGGAACCCGTCCATCGCGGTCCGCAGAGGGATCGACGACCGCAGGATGCGCGACGGGCTGGTCGTCGACTTCGCCTCCGGGTAGCGGGCCGCCTTGAACGACCGCAGGTAACGGTCGATCGTCGCCCCCGACATCGCCAGCAACTCACCCAACACCGCCTCGCTCACCCGGTCCGCGACCCGCCCCAACTCGTTGAACCTGACCAGCCGCTCCAACAGGTCACCCATCACCGCCGCGAGGTACTTCCCGCACGGCTCCCCGCTCAACACCCACACCTCCTGCAACACCTTCAACGCGTCATACGAATACTTCCTCGGCCTCGGCTTACGCGTGACCGCCGACACCGGGCCGCGCCGCTTAGACGCCTGCCTGATCGCGCGACGCGCGTTCACCCGCGACCAGCCCGTCGCCGCCGTCAACTCGTCGAGCATCCGTCCCTTCTCCGTCTTCGACGCGCGTCCGTATTCAGCCGCGTACGCCTTCGTCAACCCACGTTTCGTCACCATGTCCAAGTCCTTCGCCATGTCCAGCCAGCGAACACCCGGCGAAGCCCGCCAAGCGCCAGCGACCACGGCGTTTCGCGATCACCCCCAAGTGAGGCAAGCACGCCGTTTCGCGATCACATTAGGTGAGTCTTGTCGGGTTGTTGTCGGGGGCCAGGCCTTAGGTTAGACTAACCTCGCCCTGTTTAGACAAGGGCTGTGTTGCGAAACCCTGACCCCCGTGAGGTGACCATGATCCGCAGGACGCTGGCCGCGATCGCGCTGGCGTGCGGCCTGGGCCTGTTCGGCGCCGCAGCCGCCGAGGCGGCCGCGCCGGCGGCCGACGACGCCCCCGCCACCTGGGAAGACGTCGCCACCGA
>JAITJZ010000063.1 GCA_031278655.1 Bifidobacteriaceae bacterium | reverse complement strand
GCCCTCGCCGCCTAAGGCGTAGGGCCTGCCCGTCAACCCAGGAACGGCTGCGGCCTGGTGTTTGGCGTCGTCAAGCAGCCCACTGCTCGTCCACTGTGTCACCCGGTGGGCGGGGACTTCTAGGTGACTGAGCCCGGCGGCGCGTCGCCAGCAGCAGCGCCGGGGCTGAGAAAACCGTTTGCTGGCTGCGCCCGGAGAAGACCTGTGCAGTGTTTCTCGGACGGGAGTTCAAGTCTCCCCAGCTCCACCAGAGTTCGCTTATCCGAACACCTGACCCGGCCAACATGTCCGGGCCGATGCCGTCAGCGTGATCGCGCTCGGCCACCTCTTCGCCGGGGATGACGGGGGCGGCGTGGCGGGCCCACCTGGGGCGGAATCGGGGCTGTGTGTCTGAACTTCGAGACAAACCGCGGGTTGGGGGTTTGTCTAAAACGCCAAGACGTTAGAAGGTATGTAGCATGCAAATTCGCTCCGTCGCCCACACTTCGCTGGAGATGGCGCGCGTTCTCAGGCAAGCGCTGGACGGAATCGAGTTCCCATTCCCGGCCGCCGCCTCCGCCCGCGCGGAGTCGAAACGCCAGGCTTTGGCCCGCGACCTGGACCAGGAGATCATCCCGGCGCTGGTCAAAGCCGGGGCGCCGGCCCTGATCGGCGTCGTCGGACCGACCGGCGTGGGCAAGTCGGCGCTGGCCAACGCCCTGGCCAGAAGCGCCATCAGCGCCGTCAGTGGCCTCCGGCCGGCGACTTCCCGGCCGGTCCTGCTGGCCCATCCAGACGCCATCGTCCTGCACGGCGACCATCGCGCCCGCGCCGTCTCGACGCCAAAGCTGTCCTCGGCCGCGCCGGCCAACTGGGCGATCCTCGACTGCGGCGACCCGTTCGCCGCTGGCAACGACCCGCTGACCGCCCAGCCGGAGCTGGCGGCATCGGCCTGGCTGGCGGTGACCTCGGCGCTGCGCTACGGCGACGGCCTTGTCTGGGACTTGCTGCAGAGCCTGGCGGCCCAAGACGCGCCCGTCGCCCTGGTGGTCAACCGCGTGCCGGAGCACGCCTGGCCGCTGATCGAGGCCGACGTCCGCCAGCGTTTGGCGGCCAAGTCCTTGGACGGGGTGGAGTTGTTCTCGATCCCGGAGGCGGAGCGCGCGCCTCAGGTGCTGCCCGAGCCCTCGGTGGCCCCGCTGCGCCGCTGGCTGGAGGACCGGTTCCCGGTCACGCCGCAGACCGCCGCCCGGCCTGACCTGCGAGCTTTGCTGAATCGCGCGGCGGCTGGGGCGGCCGAGGTGGCCCAGGCCCAAAGCGTCCATCAAGCCTCGGTGGAGTTGTTGGCGACCGCCACCGAGGCGTTGTTGGAGGCCGGCGCCGAGGCGGCCGCAGACTTCGCGCCCGGACCGCCGCCGCAGGCCCTGGAGGAGGCCTGGCTCGATCAGATCGGGCCGGGCGGCCCGTTGGCTGGCCTCGACCTCGCCCCCGACCCGGAACGCCAGGCGCGGTGGGCGTCGGGTTTGGCGCCGGTGGGCCGGGCGGTGTCCGATGCCGTCGCCCCGGCTTTCCGCCAACTTTTGACCGGGGCTCGGGCTGAGATGGCACGCGCTTGGCAGGGTCCCGACGTGCCGGAGGGCACCCGCGCGTTGTTGGAGCGCCGGGGCCTGGCCGATGCCGCCGTCACCGAGGACCTGGCCGGGAGCGCCGGCTACGGGCTGTGGGTCGAGGGCGTCGCCGCGCGGCTGCGCCGCCGCCACGATCCGGCCGTCACCCGCGCGACCGCCGCGCTCAGGACGGCCGGCCTGGTGGCGTTGGTTCAGGCGGCGGTCTTGGGTCTGGAGGGACCGGCCGGCCTGCTCGGGCAACTGCTGGGCGATCAAGCCGAGGCGGTGACCGAGGACGGGCGTGAGGCTTTGCGCGAAGCCCGCGCCAGTTCTGCGCGCCTGGCCCTGGCGGTCTTCGCCGACGCGGTGCGGGAAGTCGAGCGGGCGGCATCGGACAAGGTGACCTGGAGTGGCGACCGACTGGCCTACGCGGCCAGAGAGGTGGACGAATGATCGACCAACAAGTTGACGAATTGCGCTCCGGGATCGACAAGTTGCGCCAGGCGGCCGATCTGTTGGCGCGGCGCCTGGACGAGGCGTCGGCGCTGGAGGCCCTCGCGGCGGCCGAACTGTTGTCTGAGCGATTGGATCGCGGTGTCGATCACACGGTGGTGGCGCTGAGCGGCGGCACCGGCTCGGGCAAGTCGTCTGTCTTCAACGCCATCGCCGAGATGGCGTTCGCGCCGGTCGGCGTGGTGCGCCCAACCACATCCAAGGCCACCGCCTGCGTCTGGGGGAGCGGCGCCGAGGAACTGCTGGAGTGGCTTGGGATTGGGCGCGACTCCTGGATCAAACGCGACTCGGTGCTGGAGTCGCACATCGGCGAGTTGCGCGGCCTGATCCTGGTGGACCTGCCGGACTACGATTCGGCCAGCGAGGCCAACCATGAGATCGCCGAGCGCGTCCTGGCGCTGGCGGATGTGCTCGTTTCGGTCACCGACCCGCAGAAATACGCCGATCAGTCGCTCAACGAGCGCTTTGTGGCCACGGCCAAGGCCCATCCGGGGCGCGTCGCCATGGTGGTGTTGAACCAGATCGACACCGTTGCCCCGGCTGACGCCGAGGCAATCGCGCGGTCGCTCACCGGGATGCTGGTCGAACGCGGCCTGACCGACCCGATTGTGGCTTTGACCTCGGCAAAGACCGGCGCCGGCGTTGACGCCTTGCGGGCGGCGCTGATGGAGCGGATGGCGCAGCAGACCATGGCGATGACGCGCGCGGGGGCGGACCTGTCCGCCGCCGCCAAGCGGCTCGGCGCCGCGGGCCAGCTCGGCGGGACCGACGGCCCGGTCGTGATCGACGTGCGGGCCGAATCCGAGTGGCTGGGGCGGGCCGAGGCGGCCGCTCAGGCGATCTGGCTGGAGGCGGCCATCGGCCGCGAGTCCGTGCGCGCGCCGGAGGCGCCCGGGCTGGACGCGATCCGCCAGGCCGCCTCCGTCTGGGCGGCCGAGGCCGCCACCGCCCTGCCGGATCAATGGGCCATGGCGGTGGTTTACGCCCTCGCGTCCGCCGAGAACATCGCCTCCCGCCTGAGGCAGGCGCTGGCGGAGGTTCAGACGCCGCCGCCGGGCGGATTCTGGGCGCGGCTGCTGCGCGGCGCGCGGGTCGAACGCCGCCGCCGCGCCGAACTGGAGGACGCCGTCCGCCGCGCCTTGGCGGTGGTGATCGACCGCGCCCTGGCCCGCCCGACGCAGCAGGTCCTCGATGACCGCCGGTCTTTCGCCGATCTGATTGTCGAGGTGGTGGTGGCTGGCGAGGGCGCGGCCGTGGCGCGTGACGCGCCCCTCAGGCCGGCGCCGGCCGGAGCTGGCTGAGCCATGTACGTCGCGGGCGGCGTCAGCGGCGATTTCCAGGCCAACTGGTACCTGGTCGGCCCGGACGCCGGGACTGATTGCGTCGTCATCGACCCCGGCCAGGACGCGGCCGGGCCGGTCGGCGCGGCGCTGGCGGACTCAGGGCGGACGCCGTCGGCCATTCTCGCCACGCACGGGCACATCGACCACATCGCCGATGCCGCCGCCCTGGCCAGCGCCTTTGGCGTGCCGTTGCACATTCACGCGGCCGACCGCCGGTTCTTGACCGACCCGCTGGCGGCCCTGCTCCCGGCCATGGCGGCGATGTTCGACGCGATCTTCCCGGGTCCCTTTGTCGAGCCGGACGACGTGCGCGAATATCAATTCGAGGGCGCGCGCGGGCGGCTCGAGGCCGGTGGCTTGGCCTGGGAGTTGCGGGCGGCGCCGGGCCACACGCCGGGCTGCGTCCTGCTGGCGGCGGGCGGCGGTTCGCCCGCCCCGCTGGTCTTCACCGGCGACGTGGTCTTCGCGGGCGCGATCGGCCGGACGGATTTCGCGGCCTCAGATCCGCAGGCCATGCGCCGGTCGCTGAGGGACCAGGTTTTGTCTTTGCCCGATGCCGCGCGCCTGCTTCCGGGGCACGGTCCCGTCACCGGGATGGGCCGTGAGCGCCGTTCGAACCCGTTCTTGGCCGGGTTGGTTTGATCCTGGCGGGGTGACCGGCCGGTGTTGACCGACCCGTCGTCCACAGGCCTTCTTTTTCTGGCGACCTTGTCCCGCCCGCGGCGGGCACCATGGTGGGACGGGTTCGCCCGGGGCGGGGCCGCCCGCCCCACGATCAACAAAAGGAGCACTGGCACATGAACAACGAGATCACGCTGACGGTCGAGGGCTGGGTGGCCCGCTCGCCGCAGCAGCACGGCCGCGAGGATTCCAACTGGGTGACTTTCCGGATCGGCTCGACCGCCTGGTGGTGGGACGCTCAGGGGGAGCGCCGCGACGCGCCGACCACCTGGTTCGACGTCAAGGTAAGCCAACGCGACCTGGCCGAGAACGTGCTGTTGTCGGTCAAGAACGGCGACGCAGTCATTGTCAGCGGGCGTCTGTCGCAGCATTACTGGACCGACCGCGACGGCAAAGAGCGGTCTTCGCTGCAGATCGCGGCCCGGTCGGTGGGGCCGAATCTGCGCTGGGGCAAGGCCCTGTGGTGCCGCCGCGTGGCCGAGGCGCCGGCCGGCGCCCCGGCGGCGGGCGCCGCTGGGACCACGCCGGCCGAGGGCGGCGGGGTTGCGGCGGACGCGGGCGGCGAGTCGGTGGATTGCTCGGACCAGGCGTTCGCCTTGGCCGACGCGGCTTTGGCCGGTGACGCTTTGGCCGGTGACGCCTTGGCCGGTGACGCCTTGGCCGATGACGCGCCGGACGGCGCCGGCGGTGAGTGGGACGGCGGCGCGGACGAGTTGGCCGCAGATTCGGCAGAGCCGGTGGCCGTTCACTGATCCGTCCGCCGGGCTGTGCGCCCGGCCGGGGGCCGGCCGGGCGCGGGGGGACGGGCGTTTGGCCGGGCGCGGGGGACGGACGTTTGGCCGGGCGCGGGCCGGGCGCCGAGCGGGCGCGCCCGGCCGGGCGAGTACCCTAGTGCGGTGCCCGAGTTCATTTATGTGATGAAGCGCGCCCGCAAGGCCCACGGCGACAAGGTCATCCTCGATGACGTCACCCTGGCGTTCTACCCGGGCGCGAAGATTGGTGTGGTCGGCCCCAACGGGGCCGGGAAGTCTTCGGTCCTGAAGATCATGGCCGGGTTGGACCAGCCCTCGAACGGCGAAGCCATCCTCACGCCAGGGTTCAGCGTCGGGATGCTGCAGCAGGAGCCGCCGCTGGATGACTCCAAGACGGTGCTGGGCAATGTCGAAGAAGGCGTCGCCGAGGTCAAAGCCAAGATGGACCGGTTCAACCAGATCAGCGAGGAGTTGGCCGATCCAGACGCGGACTACGACCGCCTCCTCGCGGAAATGGGCGAGTTGCAGGGGGCGCTGGACCACGCCGGGGCGTGGGACTTGGACTCGCGCCTGGAACAGGCGATGGACGCGCTGCGCTGCCCGCCGCCGGACACGCCGGCGGCGGTCCTCTCCGGCGGCGAACGCCGCCGGGTGGCGCTGTGCAAGCTGCTCCTGGAGCAGCCCGACCTGCTGCTCCTGGACGAGCCGACCAACCACCTTGACGCTGAGTCGGTCCAGTGGCTCGAACAGCACCTGTCGGCTTACCCGGGCGCGGTCCTGGCGGTCACCCACGACCGCTACTTCTTGGACAATGTGGCCCAGTGGATTCTGGAGCTGGATCGCGGCCGCGCCTACGCCTACGAGGGCAACTACTCGGTCTACCTGGAGAAGAAGCAGGAACGCCTCCAAATCCAAGGCCAAAAAGACGCCAAGTTGGCCAAGCGCCTGGCGGACGAACTGGCCTGGGTGCGCCAGAACGCCAAGGGCCGCCAGGCCAAATCGAAAGCCCGCCTCCAGCGCTACGAGGAAATGGCGGCCGAGGCCGAGCGGACCCGCCGGCTCGACCTCGACGAGATTCAGATCCCGCCCGGACCGCGCCTCGGCTCAATCGTCATCGAGGCCAGCGACCTGCGCAAAGGCTTTGACGACCGGGTGCTGATCGACGGGCTGTCCTTCTCCTTGCCGAAAAACGGCATCGTCGGTGTGATCGGCCCCAACGGCGTCGGCAAGACGACCCTGTTCAAGACGATCATGGGGCTGGAACCGCTGGACGCCGGCAGCCTCAAGATTGGCGAGACCGTCAAGATCGCCTACGTCGACCAGCAGCGCGGCGGGATCGACCCGGAGAAGAACGTCTGGGAGGTGGTCTCGGACGGCCTCGACCACATCCGGGTTGGCCAGGTCGAGATGCCCTCAAGGGCCTATGTCTCCGCCTTCGGCTTCAAGGGGCCGGATCAGCAGAAGCCCGCCGGGGTGCTGTCCGGCGGCGAGCGCAACCGGCTGAACCTGGCGTTGACCCTCAAACAGGGCGGCAACCTGCTGCTGCTGGACGAGCCGACCAACGACCTGGACGTGGAGACGCTGTCATCGCTGGAGAACGCGCTCTTGGAGTTCCCCGGCTGCGCCGTGGTGGTCTCCCACGACCGCTGGTTCCTCGACCGCGTGGCCACGCACATCTTGGCCTATGAGGGCGACGAGGCGGACCCCAGCCGTTGGTTCTGGTTTGAGGGCAACTTCGCCGCCTATGAGGCCAACAAGGTCGAACGCCTGGGCGTCGAGGCTGCCCGGCCGCATCGCGTCACCTACCGGCGCCTGCGCCGCGATTGAGCCTGAACAAACCCGCGCCCGCGCCCGGGCCGTGTTACCCTCGTCACATTGATTCAGATCACAGCGGTGATGTGGCGCGCCCCGCGTCGAGGAAATGGGTCGTTTTGGCGGTAGAGATGATTGAGTGCCTGGGTGGACGGCAAAATGTCGACCACCTGGTCGCTTGCCCAACCCGTTTGCGCGTCGAGGTCGTCAACCCGGCCTTGGTGGACGTGCCCGGGTTGTACCGCCTGGGCGCCTTCGGCGTGGTCATCTCGGGGCGGATCGTGCAAGTGGTGGTGGGCGGCGGGGCGGCCGGCCTGGCCCACCTGATCCAAGCCGAACTCGGCCAGTTGGCGGCCGCCTGAGCCGAGAGGGCGGCGGGCCCGGGCCGGGTCTGGTCAGTCCGGGGCGACTGTTTGCGACCGGTTGCCGATGCGCGTGATCGAGCCGTTCGGCAGGTACCAGAGGACGCCGTCCTGGTCGCGCAGGATCGTGATCCTCAGGCTCATCGACTCGACCACGCCGGTGGCGGGGCCGGCGTCGATCGTGTCGCCAATCCCGTACTGGTCCTCCATCAGCACCAGCAGGCCGGTCAGCATGTCTTTGACCAAGGATTGCGCGCCCAGGCCCAGGCCCAGCCCAGCCACGCCGACCGATGTGATGATGAGCCCCGGGTTGACGCCGACGGCCTCCAGCGCCAGACAGACGGCCAGAACCCAGACCACCACCGTGCTGGCGGAACTCAACACCGAGCCGAGGGTCTTGAAGCGGGACTCACGCCGGGCGGCCGCGTAGGCGGCGTCCGTCCTGGCCGCGTCGGCCCGGCCCGGCCTTTTCCCCATGCGGCCGGTGACGTGCTTGATGACGGCGTGCAAAACGATCACGGTCAGCCAGGCCAGCACCAAGATGATGGCGATCCTGAGCGGCGCGCCCATCAAGAATCGCGCCCAGCCGGGCCAGGATTCGGCGAAGGCGGGCGCGGCCAGCACGCCGGGCGCCAAAGCGGTCATCCCCCAAGGCTAGCGGGCGCGCCGGCGGCGCGATCAGCCCGCTCCGCCGCCAGCGCCCGCTCAAGGCCGGCCCGGCCCTCGACCACCAGGCGGCGCAAGGCCGCCGGGCCGTCGCCCAGGCGCTCCAGGAACCGGTCGGTCGCCCCGAGCACATCCGCGCCGGGCAGGTCGCCGGCCCGCGCCGGATACAAACCCTCGGCGATGGCGCTGGCGATCTCCGGCGAGCGCTCGCGCCACACCCGCGGCAGGGCCGCGAAGTACGGCTCGACAAAGGGCGCCAGCAAGGAGGCGTCCTTGGCGCGGCCCCAACCGGCGATGACCGCCCGCTGGGTGGCGTTCGGCACGGCCGGGTCCTCGACCGCCCGCAGCCAGGCCGCCGCCTTGGCCTCCGGCGTGGGCAGGGCCGCGCGCAGGCGCGCGGCCTGCTCCCGCCCGGACAGGGTCGGGTCGGCCGCCAGCTGCTGGTCGATCCGGGCTTCGCCCGCCCGCCCCCCGGCCACCAGCGCCTCCAGCAGCTCCCAGGTCAGATCCACATCCATGGTCAGCCCCGAAAGCGACCGTGACCCCAGGATCAGCTCGTCGAGGATGTCGAGCTGGGCGGGCGTGCCCGCCTGCCGCGCGAAGGCCTTGACCAGTTGCAATTGCGCGTCTGAGGCGGGCGGCGCGGCATCGGCCAACTCCCACAGCCGGTCGGCGGCGCCGGCCTGGGCGGCGGCGCGGAACTCCGGCGCGACATAGGACTCCAAGGCGGTGGCGACCTCGGCCAAGAGCTGGCGCCGACCGGTCGAGGAGGTCTCCCGGCCCACCCCGGCCAGCGCCCGGTCGACAAAGGAACGCGCGCCCATTTCGCCGTCGCGGGTCATGTCCCAGAGCACGCCCCAGATGACCGCGCGGGCCAGCGGGTCGGCCGCCTGTGGCACGCTGGCCTGGGCGGCGGCCAGGGAGCGCGGGTCGAGCCGGACCTTGGCGTAGGCCAGGTCGCCGTCGTTGACCAGCAGCAGGTCCGCCGGCCGGAGCTTCGGCAGGGCGGTGCGTTCGCCGGTGAGGTCCACCTCGGTGTCCCAGAAGCGCGTCGGCACGCCATCGACCAGCGAATAACCGCCGATCCCGAGCCGCTGCGGCCGCCAGGGCGGCTGCTGCGCGAGCCCGCTTTGGACCAGGAACTCGGCCTTGGCGTCAAGCGCCACGGTGTTGACGCCGGCTGTTTTCAACCAGGCCTCGGACCAGGCGGCGAGGTCCCGCCCGGAGGCCGCCTCCAACTCGACCAGGAGGTCGTTCAGCTCGGTGTTGGACCAGGCGTGTTTGGCGAAGTAGGCGCGCAGCCCGGCCAAGAAGGCGTCCTCGCCCACCCACGCCACCAGTTGCCGCAGCACCGAGGCGCCTTTGGCGTAGGTGATGCCGTCGAAGTTGTTGTGGACGTCGTCCAGGTTCTCGATCGGGGCCAGGATCGGGTGCGTGGTCGGCAGTTGGTCCTGTTTGTAAGCCCAGGTTTTCTCCGAGTGGGCGAAGGTGGTCCAGGCGTCTTTCCATTCGGTCGCGCGCGCCGCCGCCAGGTGGGAGGCGAATTCTGCGAACGACTCGTTCAGCCACAGGTCGTTCCACCAGCGCATTGTCACCAGGTCGCCGAACCACATGTGCGCCAGCTCGTGCAGGATCGTGATCGCGCGCCGCTCCAGTTGCGCCACCACCGGCCGCGAGCGGAAGACGTACGATTCGGCGATGGTCACCAGCCCGGCGTTCTCCATCGCCCCGAAGTTGTATTCGGGGCAGAACACCTGGTCGTATTTGGCGAAGGGGAAGGGGCAGTCGAAGGCTGGCTCGTAGAAGCCGAAGCCCTGGCGGGTGATCTCGAAGATGGCCTCGGCGTCGACGTGCTCGGCCATCGAGGCGCGCGCGTACAACCCCATCGGCACGCTCCGCCCGCCGGTCGAGGCGACTTCGGTTTGCCAGCGCCGGTACGGCCCGGCGATCAGCGCCGTCAGGTAGGAGGACAGTTTCGGGGTCGGCTCAAACCGGTGCACGATGCCGTCGCCCGGCCCGCCGCTGGCCGGGTCGCCTTGGCCCGGGGCTGGGTCGGGCGCGGGGCTGGGGGCCGGCCCGGCGGCATCGGGCGCGGCGGGCGCGGCGGGCGGACCCGGCGGCGGGCTGGGGGCCGGCCGGACGGCATCGGGCGCGGGCGAGACCTCCGCGATCGGCTGGTTCGAGACCACCGTCCAGCCGGGCGGGGCGGTGACGACGAACTCGAAGACGCCCTTGAGGTCCGGCTGCTCGAAGACCGCGAAGACGCGCCGGGCGTCGGCCGGCTCGAACTGCGTGTAGAGGTATGTCTGCTGGTCAACCGGGTCGGTGAAGCGGTGCAGGCCCTCGCCGGTGCGCGAATAGGCGCACTCGGCCTCCACCACCAGCACGTTGGCGGCCTCCAAGCCGTCCAGGCGGACGCGGTCCTCGGCGAAGACCTGGGCCGGGTCGAGCGGGCGCCCGTTGAGCCTCAAACTGGTCACGGCTGGCGCGATCAAGTCGATGAAACTGCTGGCCCCAGCCTCGCGGGCGTCGAAGGTGACGGTTGTGCGCGAGGTGAAACGCGGCCCGTCGCCGCGCAGGTCGAGTTCGATCCGGTAACGGGGGTTGGCGATGATGCGGGCGCGCGCGGCGGCTTCGGTCCTGGTCAGGTTCACGCGCCCGATTGTTTCACTTCGAGGCGCGGCGCGCGAACGCGCCCGGCGTCACTTGAACGCCAGCGCCTCGCGTTCCGCGACTTGGCCGACGCGCTGGCGGTGGCGGGCGTCGCCGGAGAACGGCTCCGCGATGAAGGCGTCGACTATGGCGATGGCCTCGGCCAGGGTGTGTTCGCGGGCCCCGAGCCCGGCCACATTGGCGTCGTTGTGCTGGCGGGCGAGGCGGGCTGTGCGCACCGACCAGGTCAGCGCCGCGCGCGCGCCCCGAACCTTGTTGGCGGCGATCTGCTCGCCGTTGCCGGAGCCGCCTATGACCACGCCCAGCGAACCCGGGTCGCCCACCACCGCCTCGGCGGCGTCGAAGCAGAAGGCGGGGTAGTCGTCGGCGGGGTCGTAATCGAAGGCGCCGTGGTCGCGGACCTCGTGGCCGGCTTCGGCCAGGTGCGATTGGAGTGCCCGCTTCAGCTCAAAACCGGCGTGGTCAGCGGCGAGGTGGATGCGCACAGCACCATGATAGGGGCCGTAGGCTGGCCTGATGGTTCAATCCGGCATCGTCACCGACAACATCGACCCGTCAATCCGCCCGCAGGACGATCTCTACCGTCATGTCAATGGGCGCTGGTTGGAGGCTTTCGAGATTCCGCCGGACCGCGCCTCAGACGGCGCCTTCCGCGAGTTGCGGGACCTGGCCGAGCTTCAGACCAGGCAGATCATTGAGGATCAGGCGGCTGACAGCCTGGTCGGGGCGCTCTACCAGGCCTTCATGGACACGGACCGGATCGAGGCCCTGGGGGCGCGGCCGCTGGTGGGGGAGTTGCGGGCGATCGAGTCCGCGCCGGGCGCCGAGGCGCTGGCGCGCGTCATGGGCGGCCTGTCGCGCGGCGGCGTCGGGGACGCGCTCGGGCTTTACGTCGACACCGACCCGGGCGCGCCGGACCGCTATGTTCTGAACCTGCACCAGGCTGGGATTGGCCTGCCGGACGAGGCCTATTACCGCGAGGACCGCCACGCCCACATCCGCGACGCCTACAGGGAGCACATCGCGCGGATGTTCGCCCTGGTGGCGGACGCTCTGCCCGATGCCGCCGGGTTGGTTTCGCTGAGATTGGCGCCGCAGGAGGCGGCTGAGCGGGTCTACGCCGTCGAACGGCGTCTGGCCGGCGCGCATTGGGACGTGGTCAAGGACCGCGACGCCACCGCCACCTACAACCCGATGGATTTCGCCGGGCTGCGCTCGCTGGCGCCGGGGTTCCCCTGGGAGGAATGGGCTCAGGCGGTGGACGGCCCGGTGGCGCCCGCTGGCGCGGCCGGGGACGCGCGCTGGGAGGCGCGCTGGGAGGCGCGCTGGGACGCGCTGGTGGTGATGGAGCCGTCCTTTGTCGCCGAACTGGCCGCGGCCTGGCGCGATGTGGGGCTGGCGGACTGGAAGCTGTGGGCTTATTGGCGGGTGATCGCGGGGCGGGCGGCGTTGTTGAATGAGGAACTGGTCGAGGCCGCCTTCGATTTCTCCGGCCGGACGCTGCAGGGGGTGGAGCGACTGCGGGACCGTTGGAAGCGGGGCGTCTCCTTGGTCGATTCCTATCTGGGCGAGTTGGTGGGGCGTCTTTATGTCGAGCGGCATTTCCCGCCCAGCCACAAAGCCCGCATGGCGGTGCTGGTTGACGACTTGATCGAGGCCTACCGCCGGTCCATCGGTGAACTCGATTGGCTGGGCGCTGAGACCAAGGCCAAGGCGCTGGCCAAACTGGACGCCTTCACCCCCAAGATCGGTTATCCCGACAAGTGGCGCGACTACTCCGGCCTGCGGCTGCGGGCCGACGATCTGATCGCGTCGGTGCGGGCGGCTTGCGCCCATGAGACCGACCGCGAACTGCGCAAACTTGGCGGGCCGGTGGACCGCTCGGAGTGGTTCATGAACCCGCAGACCGTCAACGCCTATTACAACCCCGGCCTCAATGAGATCGTTTTCCCGGCCGCCATCCTGCGGCCGCCGTTCTTCGACGCCGCCGCCGATGACGCCGCCAACTATGGCGGGATCGGCGCGGTGATCGGGCATGAGATTGGGCATGGCTTTGACGATCAGGGGTCCAAGTACGACGGCTCGGGGCGGCTGGTCGATTGGTGGACCGATGCCGACCGGGCCGCTTTCGAGGCCCGCACCAAGGCGCTGATCGCGCAATACGACGCCTTCAGCCTGGACCTGCCGGACGGCCCCGAGCACGTCAACGGCGCGCTGACGGTGGGGGAGAACATCGGCGACTTGGGTGGCTTGGCGATCGCCTGGCGGGCTTATGTGATCGCGCTGGACCGGGCCGGGCTGGACGAGGGGCCGGTCATTGACGGCCTGACGGCCGCCCAGCGCTTCTTCTTCGGCTGGTCGCAGTCCTGGCGCCAGAAATCGCGCACCCAACAGGAGGCCATGCTCCTGGCCGTCGATCCGCATTCGCCGCCGCAGTTCCGTTGCAACGGCGTGGTCTCCAACCTGGACGCCTTCTACCAGGCGTTCGATGTGTCTCCAGGCGACGGACTGTATCTGCCCGAATCCCAGCGGGTCACCATCTGGTGACCGGCCGCTCCCGGCGGCGGGCGGTCAAATCCAGAGGGCGGCGTCTTCCAGGAGACCCTGTTCGCGGGCTTTGACACGGCGGACCTTGCCCGGCACGCCGACCACCACGCCGGCCGGCGGCACGTCGTGGACCACCACCGAGTTGGCGCCGATGCGCGCGCCATCGCCCACGGTGATCGGCCCGAGCACTTTGGCGCCGGCGCCAACCGTCACCCGGTCGCCGATGGTCGGGTGGCGTTTGCCCTTGGCCATCGAGCGCCCGCCGAGCGTCACCCCGTGAAACAGCAGCACGTCATCGCCCAACTCGGTGGTCTCCCCGATGACTACGCCCATGCCGTGATCGATGAACAGCCGGCGCCCCAAGACCGCGCCCGGGTGAATCTCCACGCCCGTCAGGAAGCGTGTGAGCTGCGAAATCAGGCGGGCTGGGAGCTTCAGGCCGGGCTCGCGCCACATCCGGTGGGTCAAACGGTGCACCCAAAGGGCGTGGACGCCGGGGTAGCCGAGCGCGACCTCGATCTTGGTGCGCGCAGCCGGATCGAGGCGCTGGGCGGTGGCGAGGTCTTCGCGCAGGGTCTTCCAGAAGCGCCGCAAGCCTGAGACGGTGACGGACGCGGGAACTGTCATCCCACCATTATCCGCCGCCCGCCGCCTGCCGCTCCCCGCTCCCCGCCTGCCGTGCCCCGCCTGCCGTGCCCCGCCTGCCGCGCCCCGTTCCCGGGAGCCCGGCATCACGGCATCGGCGTCACGAATCAAGCAGGTCGGAGTAGAGCACCGTGGACAAATAGCGCTCGCCGAAGTCCGGCACCACGGCCACGATCACTTGGCCGGCCGCCTCCGGCCGCTGCCCGTACTCGATGGCGGCGGCCAGCGCCGCGCCCGAGGAAATGCCGATCAGCAGGCCCTCCTCGGTGGCGGCGGCGCGGGCGGTGGCGATGGCGTCATCGGAGGCGATGGCGATGACCTCGTCGTAAATGGTGGTGTCGAGCACGTCGGGGACGAAGTTCGCGCCGATCCCCTGGATCTTGTGCGGCCCGGCCTGGCCCTTCGACAGCAGCGGCGATTCGGCCGGCTCGACGGCGATGACCTTGACCGAGGGCTTGCGGGCCTTGATGACCTGGCCGACCCCTGTGATGGTGCCGCCGGTGCCGACCCCGCCCACAATCACATCGACCGCGCCATCGGTGTCGGCCCAGATCTCCTCGGCCGTGGTGCGGCGGTGGATCTCCGGGTTGGCCTCGTTCTCGAATTGGCGGGCCAGGATGGCGCCCGGGCGCTCGGCGGCGATCTTCTCGGCGGCGGCGACGGCGCCTTTCATGCCTTCCGAAGCCGGCGTCAGCACCAGCTCGGCCCCGAAGGCGCGCAGCAGCGCCCGGCGCTCCTTCGACATCGACTCCGGCATGGTCAAGATCACGTGGTAGCCGCGCGCGGCGCCCACGAAGGCCAGCGCGATGCCCGTGTTTCCGCTGGTGCCCTCGACAATTGTGCCGCCCGGGCCGAGCGCCCCGGCGGCCTCGGCGGCATCAACGATGGCCACGCCGATCCGGTCCTTGACGCTGCCAGCCGGGTTGTAGAACTCGAGTTTGCCCAGCAGCTCGGCGCCGGCCGCCAGGTTCTTGCCCAAGCGGTTGATCCGGACCAGCGGGGTGTTGCCGGTGATCCCGGAAGCGTCGGCGTAGATTTTGGACATAGCGGTCTCCTTAGGTCGCCTGGTGGACGATGCCGTGCGGCGGCACCGCTGGTCAGCTTAAGTCAGGGGCCGGGGCGGTCACAAACACTGTAAAGGTCGCGGGTGGCGCCCAGGGCCGACGCCCGGGCCGGCCGCCCCAGCTAAACTCGGGATTTCCGAGAAATGCCGCCCGGCGTGGGCGGATCAGCGCTGGCGGGGACAAGAATGGTCTCAGCCATCGATGACCGGGTGAAGGAAAGCAGTGTTGATTTGAGTCGAGATTCCGGTAGGGGAAATTGGGGGGCGTGGCGCGCGTCTGTGTCGCTGGCGATCGGCGTCTTGGTGCTGGGGCTGGTGGCCTTCAAACTGATGCTGCCGTCCGAGGCGACGTCAAGCCAGCCCGCGCCGACGCGAACCGTGTTCGTGACGCCCGCCCCGGAGGTCAACAAGGCCGCGCCGCCCTCGCCCAGCCCGGAGCCGGTCCCGCCGCCGCCCAACCCTGAGAGTTGCGCCGAGGTCGCCTGTGTGGCGCTGACCTTCGATGACGGGCCTTCGGCCTACACGCCGGCGTTGCTGGACAAGCTCAAGGAGCTGGAGGTCAAGGCCACCTTCTTCGACCTCGGTCAGAGCGTGGCCAACAATCCCGAACCGGTCAAGCGCGCGGCCGAGGAAGGCCATGAGCTTGGCGGCCACTCCTGGAATCACACCAGCATGGCGAAGCAGACGCCCGAGCAGGCCTGCGCCGACGCCGACCGCACCGCCCGGGCCATCCGTGACGCGGCTGGCGTCGAGACGTCTCTGCTGCGGCCGCCGTACGGGACGTGGAATGATGCCATCCTCCACGCCTGCGCCAACAAGACCTTTGTCCTATGGGATGTTGACACGCTGGACTGGTCGACGCACGACGTGGCCAAGATCACCGCCCACGGCGTTGACGACCCGAAGCCGGGATCGATCGTCCTGATGCATGGCACCGTGGCCGAGACCGTCGACGCCCTTCCAGGGATCGTTGCCGGCCTGCGGGCGAAGGGTTACAAGCTGGTCACCGTCTCCGAGTTGTTCGATTCACCGCTCGCCCCTGACCAGGCGATTTACTCCGGCCCCAGGACCGGCGTGCCAGCTGGTTGAGTCTCCGGCCGCGCCAGCCGGGCGGCTGGCGCGCGGTGGCGTCCAGCGGCCGGTCGGCCTTCGGCGTGGCGTGGCGGCCGGCGCGCGCGCACGCGCGGCGCGTCCCGGCGCCGCCCCGGGCGGCGCCAACGCGGGCGCCGTCGGATTGGCCCGGGAAAAGGGTTTCTGCCCAGATGGAGCGAAAAACCGCGCCCAAACTGTGTAGCATCGGCGGCAAGGCGGGGCTTCCCGTAGTCCCCGCGATGATCCGTGCCCCAGGGGGTCATTGTGACCGGTCCGCAGTATTTGGCGCTGGAGAAGGCGCTGCTGGGGGCGACAGCGCCCACGTACACCACGGTCCCGCCGGTCTCCGCCCAACCGGGCGCCACGGCATCGTACACCGCGCCACCCACGACGACCGGCGTGTCGGCTGGGTCGGCGGCCGCTGACGGCGCGCCGGAACGTGCCCTGCGCTGCGGCCTCTGCCGCAAAGCCTGGGGCGGCGATCTGGTCTGCGGCGACTGCGGGGCCCTGGTCTACGGCGAGGAGGCGCCCGTCGTCGCCGTGGCGCCGTTCGCGGGCGAGCCTGCCCCGACGGCATCGGCGGACGCGCAAGCCGCGGTCGAGGCGGCGGTGGCGGCGGCGGTCCGGCCTTGGTCCTCCCAACATGGGCCGCACGTCTACGCCGCCCCCGAGCGCGGGCGGACCGAACTGCGGCCGGCCCAGGAGCGCCTGCCCCGGCCCGAGCCGGCGGCGGACTCGCCCCTGGCGCTGGGCGCTGGGACGGGGGGATTGGCGCCGGCCGCGCCGATGGCGATGATGTGGCCGACGTCGGCCGGTGGCGTGCCGATGGGCGTCGCGCCTGGTTACGAGCTTCAGGCGGGCGCCTACGTGGCGCAGCCTTACGCCGCCCCGGCGGCGCAACCTTACGCCGCCCCGGCGGCGCAACCGGTCGCCCAGCCGTTCGCCCAGCCGTTCGCGCAACCGGTGGCCCAGCCGTTCGCGCAACCGTTCCTGCAGCCGTTGACCCAGCCGTTAGCGGCGACCGACCGGCCAAGCGTGGCCGTTGGCGTCCTCGGCGCCCCTGCCCCCCAGCCCGCCTGGCCGGCGGGCGTGCCGCGCGCCATCGGCGATGCCCGGCCCAGCTACCGGACCATGGCACAGCTGTCGACCCGAGCGGTGGCGACCCCGGCGCCTGTGCCTCAGCCCTGGGTCTTGGAGGCGGCGTTGGCCACCGTCGCGGCCGCCATCGTGGCCGTGGCCGTGGTGGTGTGGGTTCGCATCCGCGAGCAGATTCAGGGGTGCGTGGGCGGTTGCCCCGACCTCGACGCAGTTGTCAGCGCGGTTCAAGTCAACGGCTGGACGATCATCGGGCTGGCCGGCGCGGCCGCCGTCATGGCTGGTTTCTCGCTGCGCCGGACCCGCGGCACCGACGTGCTGCGCGCCTTCGGCGCCCTGTGTCTGATCGGCGCGCTGGTGATGATCGTCCTTGGCTCGCTGGTGCTGAACACCTCGTTGCCGTAGCCCTCAGCCGAGCAGGCCGAATGGGATCACGCTGACGCCGTCCGGCCGGCGGTGGACCAGGCCGGGCCACCCGCCGACAGCCAAACGCTCCGCGACCAGGGTTATCGGGGTCTCGTTAGGACGCGGCCGAACTTCGGCCCCGGCGAGGACGTCGCCCAGCGATACCTCCCCGGTCGACCAGCCAACGGGCGGCTAGTCCGGCTAGGCTTGGGCCGTGGTGACAAAGGCGCTGCTGGCGCAGATCGATGCACTGCCGGTGGACGAGCGGGTGGAGTTGTCCGCTTATCTCGACCGCAGCATCGAGGCAGACGCGCGCGGCGGGGAGCTCAGCCGGGACACCAAGGACCTGCTGGACCAGCGTCTAGCCGCCATAGACGCCAGGCCGGACGCGTCGCGCCCGCTCGACGGAGTCATGGCGGAGCTGGCCGAGCGCCACGGCCTGTGAGCTACACGGTCAGGGTCGAACCGGAGGCTGTTGGCGACCTAGATGCGGCCATGGGCTACTACGCCGCCATAAGCCCCCGCCTGGCAAGAGCGCTACATGACGAGTTCTACGCCTCGGCCAGGGCCTTGGCCGTGTTCCCGAACGC
>JAITJZ010000166.1 GCA_031278655.1 Bifidobacteriaceae bacterium | reverse complement strand
TGGGTGTCGCGCCCAAGGAACAGCGGCCCGTCGATCCCCTGTTCGCGCCGGTATTCGATGATCGCGGCGGTGATGGCGATGATGTGGGCCTCGTTGAAAGCCCCGTCCAGCGACGACCCGCGGTGCCCGGAGGTGCCGAACACCACCTGCTGCGCCGGGTCCGCCGGGTCTGGTTTGATGCTGTAATAGGCGTCTTCGAGCGCCTTCAACTCGATCAGGTCTGAGGGTTCGGCCAGTTGGCCGGCGCGTGGGTGCATGATTCGATCTTTCCACCTTCGACCGGCGGGCGGCGCCCCCGGCGGCCGCGACGCCGAAATGTGACGAGGAACACATGCCCGAACCGGAACTTTCGGCTCCGGATCAGCGTTTTAACTATCAGAAGGTCCTGCTTAGCTGATTGCGCGTGCTCTGGGGCGAAGTCGGTATGCGCCGCAAGCAGGACCTTCTCTTTTTGCCCAGCCGCGCCCTCTCGCCCGCCGGGCCGGGCGCGGTTAGGCTGACAGCGATGAAACAGACACCCTCGGCCGTGGCCCAGGACTACCTGAAGGTGATTTGGTCGGTCCGCGAATGGAACGCGCTCGAGCCCGTCACCACCAGTTTGTTGGCGGCCCGGATCGGGGTCTCGGCCTCGACGGCATCGGAAGCCGTCAAACGTTTGGCCGAGCGCGGCCTGGTCCACCACAACCCCTACGCCTCGATCGAGCTGACCGCTGAGGGCGAGCGCTTGGCGCTGGCCATGGTCCGCCGCCACCGTCTGCTGGAGACGTTTTTGGTTGGGCACCTGGGTTTCGGTTGGGACGAGGCGCACGATGACGCCGAGGTCCTTGAGCACGCCGCCTCCGACCGCTTCGTCAACGCCATCGACCTCCTCTTGGGCCACCCGGCCCGCGATCCGCACGGCGACCCGATCCCCGGCGGCGACGGCGCCGTCGCCTTGCCGCTGGCTCACACCCTGGCGGCGACGCCAGCCCCAGCCCGGGTGGTCGTGGAACGGATTTCCGATGCCGACCCGGCCATGTTGCGCTATTTCGCGTCGGTCGGGCTGGTGCCGGACGCCGCCATCGAGTTGGTCGAGCGGCGCGACTTCGCGGGCGTGCTCACGGTCCGGGTCGAAGCCACCGGTCAAACGGTCGAGTTGGGCGACATCGCCGCCCGGGCCGTTTGGGTGTCGCCGCCGGCGCCCCACCCGGCGCCCCACCCGGCGCCCGGCCCGAACCCGGCGCCGGCCACCGGTACGCTTGACGATTAATCGAAAGCTGACCAAAGGCGGAAGGAGGTCGGCGGTGACCGCTTTCATCATCGTCGCCATTATCGGTCTGGCGCTGACCGGGTTGTCCCTGTTCGCGGACGGAATCGGCGACGCCTTAGACTTTGGCGGCTCCGGCTCGGGGATCGTCTCCGGGGCTTCGATTGGCGGGCTCATCAGCGGAATCGGGTTCGGCGGGCTGGTCGGCCTGACCATCACCGACCGCTATTGGATCGTGGCGCTGATCTCCGGCGCGACGGGCCTGGCGGTCGCGGCGGTGGCGACCCTTTGGTACCACTGGCTGAAACGCTCCCAAGGCGACGAGAAAGATCTGGCGATCAGCGGCATCGTTGGCACTCCCGGCGCCGTCCGCAGCGTCTCGCGGGACGACCCGACCACCGGAACCGTGGCCGTCACCTACCTGGGCGCGGCCCGGACCATGCAATTCACGTCCGCCGAGCCGGTCAAAGCCGGCGCCCAAGTGCGAATCGCCGCGCTGCTCGACCCGGAGACCGTGCGCGTCGAGCCCCTTGACCAATAACTGCCCCTCAAGACACGGAGAAAGGCCCCCGAAATGATTGAACTGATCGAACGCAACGGCGCGATCCTTGGAATTGTCGGCATCATCGTCGTCCTGGGGATGATCGTCTTCGCGGTGGCGCGGCGCTACAAGATCCCGCAGGCCAACGAGGCGCTGGTGATCACGGGCGCCAGGAGTTCCGAGGGCGGCGTCAAGATCGCGCTCGGCTCGGGCGCGTTCATAGTCCCGTTCGTTCAGAAGTCGACCGTCATCTCGCTGGAGGCGATGCGCATCGAGTTGGCGGTCTCCGGCGGGGTGTCGAAGGACAACATCAAAGTCAGGGTCGATGCCGTGGCCCAAGCCAAGGTCGACGGCACGCCTGAGGGGGTCAGGGCCGCCGCTCAGCGTTTCCTCGACTCCGACACCGAGGTCGCCAACAACATCCGTTCGATCCTGGCCGGGGCGCTGCGCGGCGTCATCGGCAATATGACCGTCGAAGAAATGCTGCGCGACCGCGAGGGCCTGGCCACCAAGATCCGGGCGGCGGCCATCGAGGCGCTGTCCGAGTCCGGCCTGCGCGTCGACACGCTCCAAATCAATGACATTGTGACCGACCCGGAGGACTACATCACCAACCTTGGGCGCCCGCAGGTGGCGGAGACCCGGCGGCTGGCGGAGATCGCGGAGGCGGACAACGAGCGCCAGTCGGCCGAGGCCAGGGCCACAGCCAGGGTGGCGATCGCCCAGGCCAACAAGGACGCGGCCTTGAAGGAGGCCGATTTCAAGGCCCAGACTGACGAGGCTCAGGCGGTGGCCAACGCCGTCGGCCCCAAGACGAAGGCCTCTCAGGACGCGACCATCACCAAGGCCGAGCAGGCCAACGCCGAGCAGCAGGTGCAGTTGGCCAAGTTGATGCTTGACGCCGAGGTCCGGGCCAAGGCCGATGCCGACCTCTACGTCTCGCAGAAACGGGCCGACGCGGCGCTGTACACGGCCGAGCAGGACGCCAAGGCGCAGGCGGCCGTCATCAAACAGCAAGGTCAGGGCCACGCCGAGGCCACCCGTGTGCAAGGGCTGGCGGAGGCCGAGGCGACCCAGGCCCGGGGCGAGGCCGAGGCCGAGGTCCGGGCGGCCATGGCCGAACGCGAGGGCCGCGGCCAGGGCGAGGCCATCAGGGCGCGGGGCCTGGCCGAGGCGGAAGCCATCCGGGCCAAGGGCCACGCCGAGGCCGAGGTCAAGGAATTGCTGGCGGCCGCCTATGAGAAGTACGGCCAGCAGGCCGTGATCGACCGCATTTTGGCGGCGCTGCCGGAGATGCTGGCCCAGGCCGCCTCACCGATCGGCCAGATCGACAACCTGACGGTGGTCGGGGGCGCCGAGGGCGCCAGCGGCGTCACCAAATTGGCGACCAATCTGCTGACTGAGTTGCCGGCCGTGGTCAAGGCCGCGACCGGCCTTGACCTGAACGCCTGGCTGACCTCGTTCATGGCTGGTCAAAACCCAGGCGCGAAGGCTGCCCCGGCCGGGGCAGCCGGGGAGCCCGGGTTGGCCGGGTTGGCCGGGTTGGCCGGGTTGGCCGGGGGGGCCCGGGAGGCCGAACAGCGCTGACGCTGTCAGATGCCGGTGCTTGGATGATCCCATGGCTGAGACACTGATGGCGCTGGGCGCCTTGGTCCTGGGCGCCGTGGTCGGGTTCTTCTTGGGGCGGGCTTGGGCGCGCGCGTCCGCCGGGGACGGGGAGGCGCGGGGCCGGGCGGAATTGCTGGCGGCCCAGAACGCGGAGCTTCAGGACCGGGCCAGGCGGGACCAGGACGTGCTGGCCGCGCTGGGCCCGGTGCGTGAGCGGCTGACGCAGGTCCAGCGGCAGGTCGAGGAGTTGGAGCGCCAGCGCGCTGAGCAGTACGGCGTCATTTCCACCCAATTGGCGAACGCGGCGCTGGCCGATGAACGCCTGCGGACGCAAACCGAGTCGCTGACGGCGGCGCTGCACACGACCAGCACCCGCGGCCATTGGGGCGAATTGGGGCTGCGGCGGGTGCTGGAAGCGTCCGGGTTGCAGCGGTACGTCGATTTCTATGAGCAAACATCCGTGCCCGCGGGCGCGGGCGCGTCAGCGGGTGGGACGCTGCGACCGGACGTGACCGTCCGGCTGCCGGGCGGGAAAAGCTTGGCGATCGACGCCAAGGTGCCGCTGGCCAGTTTCCTCAGGGCGACGGGCGCCTCCGGACGCCCTGGGCCGGGCGAGCCCGGCCCCGAGGAACTGCTGGCGGAACATGTCCGGGCGCTCAAGGGCCACGTGGACACCTTGGCGTCGAAGCGCTACGGGGCGGCGTTGCCGGGCAGTCCCGAGTTCGTGGTCATGTTCCTGCCGGCGGAGTCGCTTCTGGTCGAGGCGCTGCGCCGCGAACCGTCCCTGCTGGATCACGCCCTGACCAAGGGCGTTGTCTTGGCCACGCCATCCAATTTGTTGGCCATCCTCAAGACCGTGGCCGTCATCTGGCAGCAACACACCGTCGAGGAACAGGCGCGGGACCTGCTGGACCTGGGCAAGAACCTCTATGACAGCCTCAGCGGACTGGGGGATCACGTCGGCAAACTGGGCGCCACCCTGGAGACGGCCGTCAAGCGTTACAACGCTTTGGTCGGCTCCCTGGAGGGTCGGGTGCTGCCGAGGGTGCGCCGCCTGGAAGGATTCGACACCTCCAAA
>JAITJZ010000068.1 GCA_031278655.1 Bifidobacteriaceae bacterium | reverse complement strand
GCCCGGGCGGGTTCGGAGGCGTTGCTGGCGGCGGCGTTGGACGCGGCGGCGGACGCGGCGGCGGCGCTTCCAGCGTCGGCGGGGTCGTTGCTGGGGGATCTGGTGTCGGCGTGTTCGGCCCAGTTCTTCCCTTCCCTCCGGGGCGAATCCAACGAAGGGACAGCCTCACACACCACCGCGATGGTGACGAAACTGGAAAGACTTGCCAGCCGACAGTGGCAGATTCCTATCGCTCACACTGGCAACAAACAGTTGATCACAGACAAAGTAGGCTCGGGGGCGTGGTGTCCTCGAGCCTGCCCCAGAACCTGCCTCAGAACCTGGCCCCGAACCTGGCCCCGAGCGTGGCCCCGAACCTGGCCCCGGGCGTGGCCGGAGCGCCGCCGCCGGCGGGCTGGCGCGCCCGGCGGGCGCTGGTGGTGGACGATGAGCGGGCGCTGGCGGCGCTGGTCGCGTCCTATCTGGAGGCGGACGGCTTTGCGGTGCGCCAGGAGCATGACGGCCCCAGCGCCCTGGCCGCCGCCCGCGAGGAGGCGCCGGAGGTGATTGTGCTGGACCTGTCGCTGCCCGGGCTCGACGGGATCGAGGTGGCGCGGCGGCTGCGGACTTTCTCAGACGCCTATCTGATCATGCTGACCGCCCGCGCTGAGGAGGTCGACAAGCTGATCGGCCTGGCCGTGGGCGCGGACGATTACCTGACCAAGCCGTTCTCGCCGCGAGAATTGGTGGCGCGGGTGCGGGTGCTGCTGCGCCGGCCGCGCTGGGCCGGCGTGCCGGGGGAGTTGGGGGCGTTGGCGCCGCCGGTGGCGCCGGGCGCCCCGGTAACGCCGGCCGCGCCGGCGACTGCCGGAGAGCCGGAAACGCCGGGCGCGGCGGGAGCGTTGGCGCCGTCCGGGGGAGACGGGCCCTACCGCCCCGCGGCGCCCATGGCCTTCGGGGAGCTGATAATCGACATCGCCGCCCGTGAGGTCCGCCTGGCCGGGCGCGTGGTCGCGCTGACGCGCACCGAATTCGACCTGCTGGCCACCCTGGCCTCGTGCCCGGCCCAAGTCTTCACCCGCGTCGCCCTGCTGCGCGTGCTCTGGGGGCCGGATTGGGTCGGCGACGCCCACGCCGTCGACGTCCACCTGGCCCACGTCCGCCAAAAACTTGGCGACAGCGCCCGCGACCAGCGCTACATCAAGACGATCCGGGGGATCGGCTACCGCATGGGCCAAGTCCGATGACGCCCCGGCCAGCCAGCGCGCCCGGCGGGCGCGGTTGGGGCTTGGCGGCCCGCTTGGTGGTCGCGTTCGCCGTGGTGATCGCGTTGACGGGGCTGGTTGCTGGGGCCGTGGCGGCGTTCGTCGGGCCGGGCGTGTTCCACCGGCACCTGGTGGCGGCGGGGCTCGGCCAGGATCAGGCCGCTCTGGCCCACGCCGAGGCCGCCTTCCGTTCGGCCAGCGGCACGTCGCTGGGGATCGCGCTGGCGGGGGCGGCGCTGGCCGCCCTCAGCCTCAGTCTTCTGATCACCCGCCGGGTCAGTGCGGCGGTGGCGGGGCTGGCGCGCGCCGCCGGGCAGATCGCTGGTGGGCGGTTCGACGCGCGGGTGGCGCCGCCGCGCCTGGGCGGCGAGTTCGACGGCTTGGCGGACGCCTTCAACCAGATGGGCGCGGGGCTGGCGGCGGCGCAGCGGCTGCGCGACCGCCTGCTCGAGGACGTGGCCCACGAGCTGCGTACACCAGTTGCTACTATTCTGGCATATCTTGAGGCGATTGAGGACGGCATGGCCGAGTTGACGCCGGAGACGGCGGCGATCTTGCGCGCCCAGGGCGACCGTCTGACGCGCTTGGCTCAGGATTTGGCGGCCGTCGCCCGCGCCCAGGACCCGTTGGCGGCTTTGGAGTTGGAGGACCGCCCGGCCGCCGAACTGCTAGAACAGGCCGCCGATGCCGTCCGCCCGGCTTACGCCGCCAAAGGGGTCGCGCTCGAAGTCGCCGCCAGCCGATCCCTGGCCGTCCGGGTGGACCGGGCGCGCTTCGCGCAGATCCTGGCGAACCTGTTGGAGAACGCCTTGCGACACACCCCGCCCGGCGGCTCGGTCAAACTGGCCGCGCGATTGGCGGACGGCGAGGGAGATCCAGAAGACCCAGACGGCGCGCCCGGGGCCGACCGCGCGCCCGGGAAGACGGCCCGGATCACGGTGGCCGATTCCGGCGAGGGCCTGCCCGCCGCCGAGTTGGAACTCGTCTTCGAACGCTTCTATCGGGTCGACCAGGCGCGTGACCGGGCCCACGGCGGATCGGGGATCGGCTTGGCTATCGCCAAGGCGCTGACCGAGGCCCACGCCGGCCGCATCAGCGCGGCCAGCGACGGCCCCGGCCGAGGCGCCACCTTCACAATCGACCTGCCGGCCGGTCAGTGGTCTCAGTAGTCCTGGAGCAGTTCTATGAAGGCGCCGAGTTGCGGCACGGTGTCGACGTAGGCGTATTGGCCGGTGTTGCCGTCGTAGTCGCCCTTCTGGACCAGTTCGTTGCCGTTCTCGGCCAGTTTGGCCAGGTCGCCGTCAATGTCGGTGGAGGCGAAGGCGATGTGATGGATGCAAGGGCCTTTCGCGTCCAGCAGTTCCTGCCAGGCGCTCGGGCGGCCGTCGGGCTGGAGGAACTCGATGTCGATGTTCCCCAGTTGGAACATGGCGATCTTGCACATCACATCGGCGTTCTCCTGGCCGCGGTAGACGGCCTTGGCCAGTGCTGGGTCGGCCGCCTTCATGAATTCGGTGGGCGGGTCGAGTCCCAACAGCCGGGCGAAATAAGCCGAGGCCTTCTCGACATCGTCGGTCACGAAACAAACCTGAGTCACGTTCGCGTCTGATCTGAACACCTGCGTCATGATTCTCCTCATTCGTGTGTCGCTGATTGCTGGTCGGTGATTGCTGGTTGCTGATTGTGTTGCTGGTGGCTCCGAGGCGGCCCGGCCAGCGCCGGGCTAATCAGGCAGGCCGGCGGATTCGCCGGCGGCGGCCAAGATCGCGTCCCAGGCGTCATCGGGGATCTCCCATGTCGCCCAGGCCACCGTCTGCTCGATGCGTTCCGGTTTGGTGACCCCGACCACGGTGGCGTTGATCTGGGTCGCGCGCAGCGAGAACTGAAGGGCGGCGGCCCCAAGGGGAACCCCCGCCGCCGCGCAAATCGCCTCGATGCTCTCGATGGTTCGCCTGGTGGACGGGTTGATGGGGCTGTAGCAGTACTTGTCCGAGGCGCCGGCGCCGCGGGCGAGCACGCCACCGCCGAAGGGCGCCCCGTTGATGACTCCCATGCCCCGGCTGACCGCGTCATCGATCAGCCGCCGCGCCGTTCTGTCGGCCAGGGTCCAGCGGTTGTGGGTCAGGAGGACCTCGAACACGCCGGTGGCGACGTACGGCGCGAGCACGCCAAGGGCGCCGCCGGCCACGCCCAAGTGGCCGACCAGCCCCTCATCCCTGATCTTGATCAGTTCTTCGACCGCGCCTCCCGGCGCCACACCGGCCTCGAAGCCGATCACTTCCGGGTCGTGGAGTTGCAGCAGCGGCACCCAGTCCACGCCCAGGCGTTCCAGCGAACTCTCGAAGCTGCGCCGCACGGCTGGTCCGTCGAAGGCGCCGGTGACTGGATCGGGGTCGACCTTTGTGCCCAGCACAAAGCCATCCGGCAGGCCCCCGGCTTCACGGATGGCCAGGCCGATGCGTCGCTCCGCCTCGCCGTTGGAGTAGCCGGCGGATGTGTCGAGGAAATTGAAGGGGCTGGCGAAGGCGGCCAAGACGGTGGTCACGGCCTGGTCCACCGGGGTGTCGTAGTCGAAGGCGACGCTGGCGCCGCCCAGCGGGCCGGAGCCGACGCAGATCGGGGTCACCTCCAGGCCGGTGGCGCCCAGGGGGCGGCGCTCGGACAGGGACTCGCGGGTGGCGGTGGGTGCGAACTCAGTTGGCCAGGCCATTGCGGCTCACAACCTTCTGGTACCAGTGGTAGGAATCCTTGGGCGTGCGTTCCTGGGTCTCGAAGTCGAGGTAGACCAGGCCGAACCGGCTCGACTCGCCGTAGCCCCACTCGAAGTTGTCCATCGAAGTCCACACGAAGTAGCCGCGCAGATCGACGCCCTGGTCGAGCGCCTTCTTGGCGGCCCGGAAGTGGGCGTCCAGGTAGGCGATCCGGCGGCTGTCGTGGACGGCGCCGTCCTCGGCGATGGTGTCATCCCAGGCCGAGCCGTTCTCTGTGACCCAGATGGGCGGCATCTGGTAGGTCTCGGTCAACCAGGTCAGCACGCCGGTCAGGCCCTCCGGGTCGACCGGCCAGTTGCGCGCGGTCACCGGCAGGCCCGAATCTGCCACCACAGCGTCGGCGGCGCCAATGTGGGTGGTTCCGGGACGGAAGCGGTCGGCGTCCGCCGGCCCGGCCTTGATCCAGTCGCGGTGATAGTAATTCAGGCCGAAGTCGTTCAACGGCTGGTTGATGGTCGCCAGGTCGCCGTCGAGCACATGGCTGAAGTCGGTCAGCGGCGCCAGCTGGGCCACGGCGTCCGCCGGGTATTCGCCTTTCAGCACCGGATCGAGGAAGAAACGGTTGGTGATGGCGTCGACCCGGCGGGCGGCGTCGCGGTCAGCCTCGGATTCGCTGGCCGCGACCACCGGGGTCAGGTTGATGGTGATGCCGAACCGGTGGCAATCGCGCGCGGTGTGCCGCCAGCGGTCAATCGCCAAGCCGTGACCCAACAACAGGTGGTGGGCGGCCTCGACGGCGCGCAGGGGCTCTTGGCGGCCGGGCGCGTGCTCGCCATCGGCGTAGGAGAGGAAGGATGAGCAGATCGGCTCGTTCAGCGTGGTCCAATGCTCGACCTCATCCGACAGGGCGGCGAAGGCGATGCCGGCGTAATCCGCCAGGCGGTAGGCCGTGTCGCGGGCGGGCCAGCCGCCGGCGTCCTCCAACGCCTGCGGCAGGTCCCAGTGGTAGAGCGTCACCCAGGGGATGATGTTCTTCGCCCGCAGGGCCTCGATCAGGCGCTTGTAGAAGTCCAGCCCCTTCTGGTTCGGCTTGCCCTTGCCGTCCGGTTGAATCCGTGGCCAAGCCAGCGAAAAGCGGTAGTAGGGCGCTCCCAACCCTGCCAACAACTCGACATCGTCCAAATATCGGTTGTAATGGTCGCAGGCCCGGTCCCCGTTGGTGCCGTCGACAATCTTGCCGGGAGTGTGGCTGAAGGTGTCCCAGATCGACGGGCCGCGCCCGTCGGCCGTGGGCGCCCCCTCGATCTGGTAGCTGGCGGTCGCCGTGCCCCAACCGAAGCCGTCCGGGAAACGGATCGGCTCTGCGGGCAATGCGGACTGGCTGTTCATGGTTTGGCCTCCTGGGTTGGTTGTGGGTTGCTCATCTGGCCGCTCGCGCCAGTTCGGACAGGCGGTCGAACTGGGGACCGGCGGTCGGGATTTCAATTTGGAAAACTTCGGCTATGACTTGGGTCCATCCGTGCAAGAAGTAGACCCAGCCGTCCTCCACCGTCAGGCCGGCGGCGGCGGCCTGCGCCTTGGCTTGGTCGAGGAAGACGAGTTCGCCCCGGTAATTCAGGTCCCAGGCGAAGCCGCCGCGGGGGAAGACAGCGGCGTCGGTGATGGGCGAGCCGGGGGCGTCCTTGCCCAGGCCGGTGGCGTTGACGATGAGCGATCCGGCGGGCTGGCTCGAGACCAGCGCGTCGTTCAACTCCGGGCGCGGGCAATGCTCGTAGCGGAAGGGCGTGTCGGCGCCGAGTCGGCCATGGATCCGGCGCAGCGAGTCCAACCGCGGCTGCGAGCGGTTCGTGACCACGAATTCGGCCGGCCGGTCGTCGCCCCGGCCGGGTTGGGTCAAATACCAGGACATCGCCACGGTCGATCCGCCAGCGCCCATCGCCACAGCGGTGGCGCCGGGGTGGCTCGACCAGTACCCCGCCGGAATGAACGCGTCCAGGGCCAGCCCGGAGGAAATCGGGTCCTTGGCGTGGGCGACCAGCCCCCCGGCGCGCTTGGAGATGCAACTGGTCTCGCCGGTCAGCTCCGCGAAGAAGTCGCGCTCGTCGAACAGGTCCCGGGCGGCGCGGTAGAGATCGATCTTGTGGGTGGTGACCAGGGCGCCGAGGGAGCCCGGGTCGTCGCGGATGAACTCCACGACCCGCCGGTATTGGTCATCCGGCGCGTGAATGGGCAGGTCAATCCCTTGCATGCGGGCGTCGAGCCCGAGTTCCGCGGCCCAGGCGGGGAAGACCCGTTGAATGGACGAGGAACCGGTGGTGACGCCGATGAAGTAGAAGGTCGGCCGCTCGGCCGGCCTCAAGGTGGCGGCGGTGAAAGCCGTGAAAGCGGCGGCGCCGGAAGCGCTGGCGGCGCTTGAAACGTTGGAAGTCGGCATCGGTGTTCCTTTCGCAGTTGGCGCTGCCCTCCCGCCGGGCCCGCGCCCGGGATCAGACGTTGACATTGGCCAAACCCAGTAAGTCAGAAACCTGCCCAAGGCGGTGGCGCAGGTCGCCGGCGGCGATGACGTAATGGTGCGACGGCAGCCGGTCAACGAAACCGCGCCCGTCCTCCACCCGCAGCAGCCCGCCGTTGAGGCAGTCCGAATCGGCGTATTGCTCGAAGCGGACCAGCTCGGCCGGGGTGACGGCCAAGGCGTCCATGGTCGATGTGATCTTGACCAAGGTGACAGCCCCGACCGCCAATTCGGCGTCGATGGCGTTGGCGTTGGCGTTGACGATCGCCAGCACCGGGGGGCGCAGTTCCCACCGGGTCGCCATCTCCCTTGGCACCAGTCCGAAGAAGCCGCAGTGGGCGGCCAGAATGTAGTTCTCCGGATGATCGGGGACGGCCGGGAAATAGGGGATTCGCTCGTGGTCGAGCGCCGCCTGGCCGGAGACGAACGGGTACAGGTTGGACATCATGACCGCCGCGCCCAGGGTCTCGCGCACCAGGTACTCGGTCACCATCGAGGTCAGGTCGGACTCGCAGCCCCAAATCAGGCCGCGTTCCTCAAACAACAGGTTCCAGGCCAGGCACGGCGTGGTCACCGACGTGTCCGATTCGTTGAGGCAGTTGATCCCGGCCGCGATCACGCCCGGCGTCTCGTCCAACTCGTCATCCAGGGCCAGTTTCAAGCGCAGCGCGTCGACCCGCGCGCGCTGGCCCAAGTCGGAGCTGATCTGCGGCAACGCCGCCTCGACCCGGCGCAATTCGGCCTCGACCCGGCGCTGGGGGAGCGCCTGCGCGCGTTTCACCAGGGCTTTGAAGGACCGCTTGAGGACGTTGATGCCGAGCCGGTCGCGCATCAGGTCTGAGCATTCGTCCTCCCACCAGAAGAACCGTTTGAAGATGTCGGGCTGCTGGCCGGCGCCGAGGTCGTCCCAGTAGGCCAGCATCCGGGCGCCCGGCAGGGCCCGCTTGACCGCCAGCGCCCGCAGGAGGTCGTGGAACTCGGTCAACGAAGTTGGCGCCAGCGTCTGAACGCCCCGCCGGCGCAACCAGTCGCGCCCCTCCCAGTCCCACATGAAGACGGTCCCGTGTTCGGCCGTCACCAGCAGGATTGGCCGCGCGGCGAGGGCTTTGAACTGGTCCAGCTGCCGGTAGACGCGGCCGGAGAAGTCCGGCACCACAACCGCGTCGGCCGCGACCGCGTCCGCCCGCGCGACCTGGCAGGGGCTGAGCCAGTTGGCCAGGCCGGCGGTCAGCCCGCGCAGGGCTTTCAGGATTCTCTCGAAAGTGGCGCTCGGCTCGGACTCGAGATAGACCGGCAGCAGGTCTGGTGGTCTCATCGCGGCTCCCACGCCTCCCGGTCCAGCCGCGGGTCGAGCATCACTTTCAGGGCCGTCGGGTCGCCCGCGGCGGCGATGGCGGCGTCGAACTCATCGATCCCGAAGCGGTGCGAGATCATCCAGGAGGTGTCCACGGTTCCGCCTTCGATCAGGTGGACGGCCTGGCGGCAGTCGTCCAGCGCCGACGCGCTGGTCCCCAGCACCGCCAGTTCTTTGTAGTGGATGGCGTTCGTGTCCAGGGCGACGGCCGGGATCGACTTCGGCAGGGCCCCGAAGAGCAACACCCGCCCGCGGATGGCCGCCAGTTCGATGGCCTCGGTTTGGAGGGCGGGGACCGGCGCGGCGGTTATCGCCACAGCGGCGCCGATGCCGTGCGTCAGGTCCGCGACCGCCTCGCCGACCGCTGTTGTCGCCGGGTCGACCGCCTGGTCGGCGCCGGCCCTGAGCGCCGCGGCGCGGCGGGTCGCAGACGGCTCCGAGCAGATGATGGGTCCCGCCCCGCGGGCTTTGAGCAGCGCGATGTGGAGCAGGCCGACGGGCCCGGCGCCGAACACCAGGGCGGCCTCGCCGGGTTCGACCCGGAGGCGGTCTTGGCCCCTGATGACGCAGGCAAGCGGCTCGGCCAGGACCATTGCCTGAAGGCGCCGCCGGGCGGCTTCGCCGCCGCTCGCGCTGCTGTTCGTGCTGCTGTTCGTGTCGCTGTTCGTGTCGCCGTCCCCGGCGTCCCCGTCGCCGCCGGCGCCGCCGCCCCCGGCGACGAAGTCGCGGTCGAGCGCGATCAGATTGCCTCGGTTCACGGCACGGGCCGGGACCACCATCCGCTCCGCGAAACCGCCGTTCAGGGTGATGCCGAGGGCCTCGCCGCTGGCGCAGAGGTTCTCCTGGCCCCTGCCGCACCAGCGGCAGCGGCCGCAACCGATGTTCGGGGCGACGAAGACGGCATCGGACACCGCCAAACCTTCCGGCAACGGTCCCGCTGACTCGGCCACCCGTCCCACAACCTCGTGACCGGGCACCCGCCCAACCACGGCAGCGCGGTGCTGTCCCTTGTGAATGCGCAGGTCAGTGCCGCAAATCCCGGCCGCGACGACCTCCACCAGAACGTCCCCCGGCGCCAACTCGGGCTCGGGCGCCCGCTCCGGGAGAATCCGCCCGGGTCCCTGGAAAACGACCGCGCGCATCGTCAGAGCGCCTTCTGCCAGTCCGGCGTGGCCGGGTTGGCCGTGACCTCGCTGAGCGCCACCGTCCTCCCGCTGAGCAGCGATTGCACGCCGGCCACCACCAATGCCACGGCCTCGGCGCCGGCTTCGGCGCCGACCCGCGGCTGGCCGCCCTCCATGACGTCCGCGAACCCGCTCATCTCGCGCCGGTAGGCTTCCGCGAAGCGCTCCCGCCAGGACGAATAGACCCGGCTGGCGGAGACGCCGGCGCCGGCCTTGACGGCCGCGAGGCCGCCCGGTCCGGTCTGCCCAACCTGCATCATGCCCTTGGTCGCGGTCACTTCGACGCGGGCGTCGTAGCCGTAATCCGCCGGGCAGACCCCCGCCACGCTGGCCAGCGCGCCGGACTCGAAGACCACGGTGGCCAGCATGGTGTCGTAGAAATTCGCCGATTCGACGCCGCGTTCGCGGCCCTTGAAATTCGCCACCTTGACGGTGATCTCGCGGGCGGGGCTGGCGGCGAACCAGTTGACGGTGTCGAGGTCGTGGCTGCAGACCTCGGCAATCAATCCGTTCGACGTGCGAATGTCGTTGGCCCATGGCGGCGGCAGGCCGGGGCCGTGGGTCAGCGACTTGATGATCATGGGCTGCCCGATCTCCCCGCTCAGAAGCAGGGCGGCGCCGGCCTCGAAGGCCGGGTCGAAGCGGCGCATGAAACCCAGTTGCAGCCGCCGGCCGCTGGCCTGGAGCGCCTCGGCGATGGCCGCGCATTCGACCAGATTCATGGCCATCGGCTTCTCCAGGTGCACGTCCAATCCGGCCTCGAGGGCCGTCACGGCCAGGTCGCGGTGGGTGAAGGTGGGCGTGGTGATGACGGCGCCGTCGAAGCTCTGATCCGCCAGCGCCTGCGCCAGCGAGCCGTAGGTCTTGGCGACTGCGAATTCGGCGGCCAGCCGCCCGGCGGCCTGGACGTCCGGATCGACCAGCGCCGTCACCCGGGCGCGCCCGCCCAACTGCTCGGCCAGGTTGGATGTGTGCAGGCGGCCGACTCGTCCGGCCCCCACCATGCAGACTCGCTTAATGGTCATCTTCCCTCGTTTCGTCGCTGTTCGCGGGCGCCGGCCCGGCTGGGTCGGCTGGTTGGACCCGCAGGTGATCCTCGGCCAGGCGCTCGATCCAGGCCCGGTAGTGGCGGTAATGGGCGCCATAGATCCCGGCCAGGGCGGGATCAGGGTCGAACCTGGGCCCGCGCCGGGGCGCCGCCACCGCGCCGCCGTGCGCGCCGATCGCCGCCGCCGCCACCGCCGCCGCCCCCCGGGCGCCCACTTCGACGCCGGTGACGGCGCTGTAACTGGTCCCCAAGACATCGGCTTTGATCTGGTTCCAAGTGGCCGAGCAGGCCCCGCCGCCAATGCCGACAACCTCGCTCAGCCGGTCGCCCGGCCCGGCGCCGACAAGTCCCAGGGCGGTCTCGGCGTAGCCGCGATACTCGTAGGCGATCGCCTCCAGCACGGCGCGGACCAGGTGGGCCCGGCCGTGGACGGGGCGCAGCCCGAGGAACGCCCCGCGCAAGGCCGGGGCCGGCGGGCAGACACGCCCGGAGAAATGCGGCGAAGCCACCAAACCGTCCGCGCCGGGCGGGGCCGCGGCGCCGGCCGCGTCCAGTTCCGCGTAGGCGGCGTCCCCCAGGTCGCGCCGCCCCAGCACGGTTCGGCAGAGCCACTCAACGATCTCCCCGGCGCCGCCAACGTACGCCAACGAGTAGTAACCAGGGCCCAGCGGCTCGCGCATGGTCAACAGCCCGCCGTCCCGGGCCGGCGCGAAGGTCTCCGAGCGCACGCCCAGCGCCGCCGCCGTCCCGGCCACGTCGAAGGCCTGGAGGCGCCCGTTGATGTCCGCGCCGAGGGCCGCCGCGGCCGTGTCGCCACAGCCGGCCGCGACCGGCGTGCCGGGGGCCAGGCCGAAGTCCTGACCGGCTTGGCCGGTCAGCCGCCCGATGACGTCGGCGCAGTTGACGATCCTTGGCAGCAAACGCTCTGGGACGCCGAGCGCCTCGGCCAACTCCGGGTCCCAACGCGCGGCCGCGTTGTCCGCCACCGAGGCGAAATGGAGATAGGTCGGGTCGATGAAGGCGTCCTCACCCCTGAGGCCGGCGGCCCGCCCGGCGACATAGCCGGCGGCGGTGGTGAACTTGGCGGCGGCGGCCGTGATCTCCGGCCGGGTGCGCTCCCACCAGGCCATCTTCGGCCCAATCGAAAGCGTCGGCGCGCAGCCGGAACGCAGCGCGATCAGGCGCGACAACTCCGGGCTGATTGTCTCGAGGACGGCCGCGCAGCGGCCGTCCAACCACGAGTCGTAGGCGGCCAAGGGCCGGTGGCGCGAATCGACCAGCCCAACACCGGCCATCTGGCCGC
This sequence comes from Bifidobacteriaceae bacterium, assembly GCA_031278655.1. Lineage (GTDB taxonomy): Bacteria > Actinomycetota > Actinomycetes > Actinomycetales > WQXJ01 > JAIRTF01. Next base: position 7,531 of record JAITJZ010000068.1, on the reverse strand, counting down.
TGAACGCGACCGCCTCCACCTGGGACTGGCCGACCCGGCCCTGGGCGAGCGCCGCCCGGGTGGCGTCAGCCGCCGCCCGGTAAAGCTGGTCCAGGTCTTGCGTGACGCCGCCGTCGCTGGCGCGCTCGACCCGCGCCGGAACCGAGGCGACGGCGCTGCGCTCCTCGCCCAAGGCGTAGACACCGGCCTTCACCGAACTGGTGCCGACGTCGATCCCGATCACAAAGCGCGGCTTCACGGCGTCCCCAAATGCTTGATGATGTTGGCCACCGCCAGCTCCGCCATCCGGCGGCCCGCGGCCGCCGTCTGGCCACCAAGATGCGGCGTGGCGATCACCTTGGGATGAGCCAAAAGGGGGCTGGGCGGCGGCGGCTCGGCGTCGAAGGCGTCAACCGCGTAACTCGACAACTGGCCGGATTCGAGCGCGGCCAAGACGGCGGCATCGTCCACCAAAGCCGAGCGGGCCGTGTTCACCAAGACCGTCCCGGGTGGCGTCAACGCCAACTCGCGGGCGCCAATGATCGGCCGCCCGTCGCGGGGCGCCGGGCAGTGCAGCGACACGGCATCGGACACCGCCAAGACCTCCGCCAACGTTTCCAACCGGTCTGCCCTTCCCTGCCATGACCCCGCCTCGGCCCACGGATCGGTCGCCACCACCTTGGCGCCCAAGGCCGTGGCGAAGTCCGCCACCAGGGTACCGACAGCCCCCAAGCCGACCAGGCCGATGATGCATTCGGGCAGCTCCCGCCCGGGGCTCGCCGCCCAACGGCCGGCCGCCAAGGCGCGCGCCGCCGGCGCAGTGCCGCGCAGGCCGTTCAGGATCTGCGCCAACGCCAACTCGGCGACGGCCCGGGCGTTGGCCCCGACGGTCCGCTCGACCGTCACCCCGCGCCGTTCGGCCGCCGCCAGGTCGATGCCGTCGACGCCGACCCCGTACCGGGAGATGACCCGCAGGTCCCGGGCCGCCGCCAGCACGTCATCGTCTATCGGCTCGACGCCGGCCAACCAATGCGTGACGCCCGGCGTCAACTCCAACAACTCCGCCTTGGACGGCTGGCGCCCGGCGGGACCGGCCACCAACTCGGCGCCGGCGGCGCGCAACTGGTCGAAGACCGCCGCCGACAGGCCAGTTCTGGTCAACGAGCGGGGCGTGACCAGCACTTTGGGCGTCTTGGCCGGCCGTTCCGGCGTCGTCATGGTCACTCCATCCCGCCTTGGGCTCAGGCGTCCTGGTAGCCGGTGTGATTGGGGTTGGCGATGGCGCGCCAGCCGCCGGCCCGGTCGGTCACGATCAGTTGTCTCATGCCGCCCGCGCGGGCGATGATCTCGTAGTCTTGGCCGGCGTCGGTGTTGTAGACAAAGACGGTCACCAGGCGGTCCGGCCCGGTGTTGACCGATCGATGAATCCAATGCCCGGGCACGTGAACCACCGACCCGGGGGACATGGGCAGGGCCCGGCTCTCGCCATCGATGGTGTCCAGCAGCATGACGCCTTGGCCGGCGACGCAGTGGTAGATCTCGGCCCGGTCGCGCTTGGCGTGGATGTGCCCCCTGGTGAGGGCGTATTCCTGGCCGATCATTCCCGGCAGCAGCGTCGATGTGCCCAGGACCAGCGCCCCGTCGCCGAGTCCGACGCGGTTCTCGTCCACGCTGTAGGCCAGGGCGTCGCCGCCGAGGGCCGCCACCTTGGCCTTGAAGGCGGCGGCGTCTTGGTAGACGCCTTCCAGGTCGCTGAGGAGTTTGCGGTATTGGCCGTTGCGGCCGCGCATGGCGCCGTCGGGCTGGATCTCGACCAGCGCCGGTTCTGGGGCCTGGGCCGGTTCTGGGGCCTGGCTTGGTTCTGGGACCTGCCCTGGTTCTGGGGCCTGGGCCGTGGGGTCGCCTGCCATTCTGTCTCCCTTTTTGTCTCCCCGCGTGGCGCCTCCCAACGCGGCGCACGATGTAGCCAGCCTACCGGAAATCGCCGCAAATGTGGCCGGTCTTGGGCTGAAACTGCCGCCGGACTTGAATCTGAGTAGTTGTACTACATGCCTGGGGGCGCTAGATTGCTGATCATGATTCGGACGGTGCTTGGGGATATTTCCCCTGAAGCCCTGGGGCCCTGCGACTATCACGAGCATCTTTTCCAGCGCTCGCCGCTGCTGGCCGGCGACGAATTGTGCGACGAACAACTGTCTGGGCGCGAGGCGGCGGCCATGGCCGAGGCCGGGATCGGCGCCATGGTCGAAGCGACCGCCACCGGCCTGGGCCGGCGCCCGGCGGCGGTCGCCCGGATCGCTGCCGGTGCCGGCCTGCGGATTGTCCACGCCACCGGCGCCCACCACAGCGGTCATTACGGCGACGGGCATTGGCTGATGGAACTTGGCGAGGCCGAGTTGGCCGCGCGTTTCACGGCCGATGTCGTGGAGGGGTTGCCTTCGCGCGACGAGCCTTCCCGCGGCGCGGCGTCTGGGGGCGCGCAGTCTGGGGGCGCGCAGTCTGGGGGCGCGCAGTCTGGGGGCGCGGCGTCTGGGGGCGCGGTGGCCGGCGGCGCGCTGGCGCTCGGCCCCGGCGGCCAACCGGTGCGCGCCGGCCTGGTCAAGGCGGCGGCCCAGTACTGGCGGATCGGACCGTTCGAGCGCCGGGTCCTCGCCGCCGCCGCCCAGACCGCCCTGGCGACCGGCGTGCCGGTCATGGTGCATCTGGACCACGGCAGCGCCAGCTTCGAGGTTCTGGACCGATTGGCGGCCGATGGCGTCCAGGCTGACCGCGTGGTGCTGGCCCACATCGACCGCAACCTCGACCCGGGCCTGCACGCCGAATTGGCCCAGGCCGGGGCCTACCTGGGCTACGACGGCATGGCCCGCCACCGCCAGGCGCCCGACTCGGCTCTGATCGATTGCCTCGAGAGGGCCTTGGCCGCCGGCGCGCCGCTCGACCGTTTCCTGCTCGGCGCTGATGTCGCCCGCTCCAGCCGGTTCGTCGCCTACGGCGGAATGCCGGGCCTGGAGTACCTGCCGCGCCGGTTCCTGCCCCGCCTGGCGGCCCGGCTCGGCCGGGCCGCCACCCAGCGCCTGATGATCGACAACCCAGCCCGCCTGCTGTCACTGCGCTGATGAGGCAAAGTGGCGGCGGTGACCGGCGATCATCGGAAGACGCGAGGGCGTTGGCTCAGGCCCAAGTCCGGCGCCAAGATTGGCGTATGTCTGACGCCTCTCTGCTTGAGCGGATAACCGACGCGCAGCGGGCCATGCGGCCCTCTGAGGTCAAGGTGGCCGCGGTCATGCTCGCCGACCCGGAGGCGGCCCTGGCCATGACCATGGCCGGCTTGGCGACGGCGGCGCAGGTGAGCGAGCCCACGGTGATGCGCTTTTGCGCAGCCTTGGGCTTTGACGGCTTCCAGTCGTTCAAACTGGCTTTGGCTCAGGCGTTGGCGATCGGGATACCCGTGACCCATTCGGCAATCACAGTTCACGACTCGACGGCGCAGATCGCCTTGAAGATCTTCGACCACACGCTGACCAGCCTGGATTTGGCGCGGCGTTCGTTGGACCCCGACGCCTTCTCGGCGGCGGTCGACATCTTGCTCGGGGCCGACCAGGTCCTTTTCATCGGCCTCGGCGCGTCGGGGATCATAGCCCAGGACGCTCTCCAGCAGGCGGTGCTGCTGGGCGTGCCCTGCTCGGCCCCGGCCGATCTGCACCAGCAGTACATGCAGGCGTCGATGCTCGACGCCAAATCGGTGCTGGTGGCGATCTCAAACACAGGGCGCTCGCGCTCGATCGTCCAGATCGCGGCCCAGGCCAAGACCCGCGGCGCCACAATCCTGGCCATAGTTGGGGGGCCCAGCCCCTTGGCCGACCTTTCGGATGTGGCTTTGATCTTGCGCACCTTCGAGGACACGGATGTCTACACGCCAACGGTCAGCCGGTTGGCGGGCCTGGCCATGGTGGACGCCCTGGCGACGGCCATCGCCGTACGCCGAGGCCCGGAGCATTTGGCCCGGGTTCGAGACATGAAGGGCGACTTGGCCGAATGGCGCGGCAGCCTGAGCAGCGACTAAGCCCCGCCGCCCGGCGCCCCGAGCCACCACTCCCAAGCCGCCGTGACAGCGCCGCTTGGCGCGCGTCCCTGGGCAGTGGCATAATATGCCAATCCGATGGGATCTAGGAGGTTGACGGTGCCCACCCGAAACGTTGTCTTGAGCGATCACCAAAGCGCCCTCGTAGAGTCGTTGGTGCGGTCGGGACGGTATCAGAACGCCAGCGAAGTGCTCCGTGAGGGCTTGCGGTTGGTCGAGCGGCGCGAAGCGGAGCATGCGGCCAGGTTGGCGGAGCTGCGCGCCGCCGCCAATCTTGGTTGGGCGGACATCGCGGCCGGCCGGTACACCGACGTTGAGGTCGAGCATGCCGAGTCCTTCGTGGCCGGTTTGAGCGCTGAAGGCCCCGCCGAAGCCACGGCGGGCAAGGTGTGACTCAACTCCGAGTCGCGCACGCCGCCAGCCGCGAGGCCGCTGGCACGGTGGCTGAACAGGTTTACTCGCGCCTGGAGTTGTGGCGGTCAAAGATCCGGCGCGATTTGTTTGGCGTCAGGCTGGGCGCGAGGCGGTGAGGGCGGCGCGGTAGCCGGCCTCGGCGGCGGCGTTGAAGGCGACCATGACGGCCAGGTCCACGGCCGATGGCGTGGCCAGGACGGTCTTGACGGCGATCCGGGTGGCCTGCGCCACAGGCCAGCCGTAGGCCCCGGCAGAGATGGTCGGGAAGGCGATTGATTTGGCGCCCAGTTCGTCGGCCACGCGCAAGCACTCGCGGTAGCAGGACGCCAGCGTGGCGGCGCCGTCATCGGGGCCGTCATTGGGGCCGGAATAGACCGGCCCAACGGTGTGGATGACCCACTTGGCGGGCAGTTGGCCAGCGCCGGTGGCGACCGCCTGGCCGGGCGGGAGCCCCGCGCGCAGGCTGGTGGCGCGCAGTTGGCGGCAGGCCGCCAGGATGGACGGGCCGCCGCGCCGGTGGATGGCGCCGTCGACGCCGCCGCCCCCCAGCAGCGAGCTGTTGGCGGCATTCACGATGGCGTCGGCCGCGAAGCGGGTGATGTCGCCGGACCAGATTTCGATGTTCACCACCTGGCCAGGGTAACGCGCCCGGCCCCGGGTTCCATTTGTCGAGACAAACGGGGCGCATCGGGGCAAAGACAGGCCACGGCGGCGTGTGGTGTTGGTCACATTCGACGGCTCGGGCGGCGCCGCCAGAGCGCGCCGCAACGTCTTTACGTAAAGCGACCAGACGGCATCGGGCACGACCCACGCGCTGGTCACAAACTTACGAAAGGCGGCGCGCGCCGGAAGACTGACAGACAAAGACGACCAACGCAAAGGCCCAGGGCTAAACCCGGCCAAAGATCGGGTCAAGATCAGCCCTGAACCCGACTTACCATAATGAAATGTCACGAATGTCAAAGGGCTGGCTGACCGGCCTATCACTGCTGGCCGCCGCGAGCCTGCTGGCCGCCTGCGCCTCCGAGACCCAAGACGTCGCCAAGGACGGCGAACTCGACCGCGCCCGGGTCTACGCCACCGTCCTGACCGGACCGACCAGCGGCGTCTATTACCCCGTCGGCGACGCCTTCTCGACGGTGCTGGAGAACGCCGGCTACAAGACCTCGACCACGGCCACCGGCGCCACGGCCGAGAACGTCAAGGCGTTGCTCTCCGGCCAAGGCGAGATCGCCATCGCCATGGCCGACGGCGCCATCCAGGCCTACAACGGCACCGACGCCTTCGAAGGCCAAGAACCGGCCGGCGACCTCAGGGTGATGATGGGCCTGTGGCCAAACGTCTGCCAGATCGTGACCACCGCCGGCTCGGGGATCGAGTCATTCGCGGACCTCAAGGGCAAGCGCGTCGGGGTGGGCGCGCCGAACTCAGGCGTCGAGGTCAACGCCCGCATGATCTTCGCCGCCCACGGCATGAGCTACGAAGACGTCAAGGTCGACTTCCTCGACTACGGCCAGGCGATCGACCAACTGGGGAACGGCCAGATGGACGCGGCCTTCGTCACGTCGGCCATCGGCAACGCCACCATCCAGGAACTCGCGGTCAGCCAAAAGGTCGCCTTCGTGCCGGTCGAGGGCGAGGCCCTGGCCAAGCTGACGGCCCAGAATCCGTATTACGTCGAGACAGTCATCCCTGCGGAGGCCTACGGCGCGGACGCCGACACCACCACGGCGGCGGTCATGAACGTCCTGCTGACGCACCGCGACCTGCCGGACGAGGTGGTCCAGGACATGCTCGAACTGTTCTACGGCGACGGCCTGGAGACGATCGCCGCCTCGCACGCCAGCGCCAAGGAGCACATCACGCTGGGGACGGCGCTGCGCGGGATTGTCGGGATCGACGTGCCGCTGCACCCGGGCGCGAAGGCGTTCTACGCCGGCAAGGGGCTGGCCGTCGACTGACCCGGCGGGACAGGCGGCGGCGGGACGCCGTGACATGGCCAAAGTCCTTCGGGGGAGGGGGCCGCGCTGGTGTTGGGGGCGCCGCGCGGCCCCGCGCCCGGTCGTCGTCACGGCTCTCGCCTTGGGTTTCGCGGTGGCGGCCGGCGCCAGCTTGGGGGTTTGGGCGTCCCAGCCGGTTTTGCGCATAGAGCAGTTGCCCGATGCCGCCGTCCCGGTTTCCGATGCCGCCCCGGTCCTCACGCTGCCGGTCGCGGTTGGCGACGAGTTGGTCTTCGGATGGGAGCATTCGCTCGAACGCATTCCTTGGGACGAGTTCTATCACATCGGTTCTGGCGGGGAGTTGATCTTGGACACGATCAGGTTCGCCGCCTTCGGGGCCGGCATCCCGGCGGCCAAGGGGGCCGCGGTCTGGACCGAGGGCGGGCTGATCCACCTGGGGGAGATCGGTGAGGCGCACTCGGAGATTGTCTGGATCAACTCGACCACCGCCACAAAAGATTTGCGGTTGAACGGCCAGGTGATAGCCCGGGGGCGGGATTTGCCGGCGGGCCGGCGGCTGCGCCTGAGCGTTGGGCCGCGCTGCGGCGCCCGCGCCGGCGCCGGCGCCGGCGCCGAAGGCCGCGCCGGAACCAGAGCCGGCGCCGAAGGCCGCGCCGGAACCAGAGCCGGCGCCGCAGGCCGCGCCGGCGCCGGGCTTTGAGACTGTGGCCCAGGAGCAGGCTCAACAGGTGCTCGAAAAAGTCGACCGCGAGGTCCAGACTCGACGCTTCCGTTCGCGCGTCATCGGCGGGCTGTTCTACGGGCTGTGTGTGGCCGTCTCCGGCCGCGCCCACGACTCGCACCGCCCCATGGGCCGCCCCACCCGCACCGCGGCCGCGGCAGCCGAGACGACCTCGTCCGTCACACCGGCCGCCGGGCGCGGCCGGGCGGCGCCGAGCGGCACCGGATCTGGAGTGGTCCAATTGACCACTCAACGCGGGTTTGGCCCTCGCGTGGGCCATTTGTCCACTCGCGCCCGGCCGCGCCCAAACGACCCCAAACCAACGCGGCGGCCTGACCTGGCCAAACACGAAAACCCGGCCCGGCGGCGCCGGGC